>JBDTNU010000147.1:0-8249 GCA_039933535.1 Caldimonas sp.
CACCTGAAGGGCCTGGCGATGGGCATCGCCGGGGCCGGCAATTCGGGGACCGCACTCGCGGTGTTGTTCGCGCCACCATTGGCCGCGAAGTTCGGCTGGCAAGCCGTCTACGGGCTGGCGGCCGGGACCATGCTGCTGCCGATGACCGTGATGTGACCGTGATGTGGTTCATCGCGAAGGAGCCGCCTGACCGAGTCCATCAGCGGCTGCGCGCGCACCTGGCCTGCCTGTTCGAGAAAGACGGGTGGACCTTCAGCGCCATCTACATCGTCACTGCCGGGGGCTTCATCGGCGTGGCAAGCTTTCTGCCCACGTATTTCTACGACCAGTTCCGCGTGACCAAGGTCGAGGCCGGGCAACTGACGATGCTGGCCACGCTCATGAGCGCGGTGGCGCGCGTGGTCGGCGGTCGGTTCGCCGACCGGGTCGGCGGCATCAATGTGCTCAGCGGCGTGTTGGCGCTGGTCTCGGTGACTCTCTTGCTTTGCAGCCTGGCCGGCGGATCGATGCTGGTGACCACCCTTCTGCTGGCGTTCTATTTCATCTTGCTTGGAGCAGGAAGCGGCGCGCTGTTCCAGCTGGTGCCGCTGCGCTGGCCGACGACCACGGCCGTGGTGGTGTCGATGATCGGCGAGATCGGCGCCTTCGGTGGTGGCTTCATCCCGAATGCCATGGGTCAGTCCAAACAATTCACGGGGACCTATTTGTGGGGATTCGTTGCTTTCGCTGTCGTGCCGACTGCCATGTTGCTGTTGCTGCGACTGGTGCAGCGTCGATGGACGCACACGTGGGTGGGACGCGGTGGAAGAGCCCTCGTGCAACGGCCAGCGGGCGAGACGGCGCACGAGTAGGCCGATCATCTGCAGCCGGCCGCCTGATCGCGCCACTATTCCATCTTTCGAAACACTCCGTTGGCGCCGGCGGCGCTTCACCCACGAGGAGTCGATGCCTAGGATCGTCATATCGCACTACCGCGATGCAACAGGGGAATCACCATGCCAATCCTCAACGTCAAGGTCAGCGCCAAGAAGTCCGAAGAAATGACGAATCGCATCGCTTCGGTCCTTCAGGACCTCACGAGCCGAATCCTCCGCAAGGATCCCAAGGTCACCTCGATTGCGATCGAGTATGTCGACCCCAGTGACTGGATCGTCGCCGGCAAGTCCTTGGCCGAGCAGGGCAAGAGCAGCATCTACTTCGACATCAAGATCACCGACGAAACCAACAGCAAGGCCGAGAAGGCTCAGTACATCGGTGAAGCCTTCGACGCGTTCGCTCGGCTGCTCGGCAACTTGCATGAAGAGAGCTACATCTACGTTCAGGATGTCAGGGCGACCGCCTACGGATTCGGCGGTCGAACCCAGGAGTACCGGTACCACCACGCGTGACAGGGCACTTCACCGCCGCCGTGAGACGTGGCAACGCGGAGTTCGCCCGATGAGCCCCCTCGCGGTGTTGGCCCTGTCCGGTAGCTTACGCAAGGCGTCGCTGAATACGGCGATGCTGACGATGGCGGCCGACTGCGCGCCAGCAGGTTTGCGTGTGGAAGTTCATCGTGGCCTGGGTGAGCTGCCGCTTTTCAATCCCGAACTCGACATGCGGAAAGCGGCTTCGGTCATGCGCCTGCGCCATGCAATCGCCGGCGCCGACGCCCTGCTGATCGCCAGCCCGGAATACGCCCATGGTGTGAGCGGCGTCATGAAGAATGCGCTGGATTGGATGGTGGCGACCGGCGTGTTCGTTGCCAAGCCAGTGGTCCTTTGGAACGCATCGCCGCGGTCATCGCACGCGCTGGCCGCCTTGCGCGAGACGCTCACTGTCATGTCGTCACGAATGATCGACGAGGCCAGCCTGGGACTGCTGATCAAGTTGCCCGAGGCGGGCGCGATGCCGGTGAATCCGGCCCCTGAGGCGATGCGGCATGCCCTTCTTGTTCTGAGAGAAATCCTTTGTTCCGAGCGGCTTGGCGTCGGTCCGGACCTGAAGTTCCTGGCCTGCGCTGCGCCATGATGGCCGCCTTCGGCGCCGTCGGTGCAGATCAGACACGCTCGCGTTCCCTGATCGCCACTCCCATCACCTTGACTCGTCCACAGAAGGGCAATGCCGCAGCCTGGTAGATGGTCCTTGCCGGGCGCCTTGTCTCGGGAAACAGCTCGGCGTAGAGGCCGTTGACCTCCGCCACGTCCGCCAGGTCGATGAAGGCGATATCCACGAAGACCAGATCGCCGATGGCGAACTCGGCCGCTCGAATCACCGAGAACAGGTTGGCGAAGGCGCGCCGGGCCTCCTGCAGGGCTGTCCCCGCGACAAATTCGCCGGACTCCTTGACCGAAAGCTGTCCGCTGAGATAGCAGATGTCGTCCACCACCACGGCATGACTGATCGGCACCGACCATCGGGGCAGCCCTGCGCCTTCCGTGATGAACCTGCGCATGATCTACGGGCGTCCAGGCCGATGGGCTACAGGTCCAGCGTCAGGTCCGTGCCGGCCGCACGGGACACGCAGATGCACATGAGTCGTTCACTGTTCCGCTGGTCGTCGGTGAGCACTGTGTCCCGGTGCTCCGGTTCACCGCCCAGGACCTTGACCTGGCAGGTGCCGCAGGTGCCACTCCTGCATCCGAAAGCCGCCGGAACGCCGGCCGCTTCGACCGCGTCCAGGATGGACTGCATGGGCGCGACAACGACACGCTTGTTGCTTCGGCGCAGGGTCACGGTGAGCTCCCGGTTGGCCGTCGAGGCTGCCGCATTTGAAAAGTGCTCGAACCGGATGTGGTCGTCGGGAACGCCGGCCTCGCGGCCTGCGGCTCGAACCGCGTCGATGAGTCGTTGCGGTCCACACGCGTAGAAAGCCGTGCCCGCCCTGGCGTGCGAGAGGGTTCGCGCCATGTCGAAGCGCTGCTGCCGATCACTGGCGTACACATGGACGCCGATGCCCACGATTTGCTCCAGCTCGGCCAGGTAAGCCGCCTGGCCTCGCGATCGCACCGCGTAGTGGAGCTCCGGGCTTCGTCCCTCGGCCCGAAGCTGATGCACCATCGCCTTGATCGGCGTGATGCCGATGCCGCCCGCGATCAGCACCACGGGGCGATCGTCGGGGTGCAGCGCGAAGTCGTTCACCGGCTCGCCGCAGCGCAGCGTCATGCCGAGTTGGAAGTCGCTGTGTACCGCCAAAGAACCACCGCTGCCGCCTTCTTCGCGCAGCACGGCGATCTCGTAGACATCTCGCCGAGCCGGGTCGGAAGCGATGGAGTAGCGCCGCGTCGTATTCACACCGGACTTCAAGCGCACCGGGACGTCGAGTGCTGCGCCTGCTCGCACAGGTGGCAGGTCGGCGCCGTCCGCGGCCTGCAACTCATAGGCTCGAACCCGCGGGGTGAGCTGGCGGATACCACTCACGCGCAGTGCGAGCGATCCGCGCCCGAGTTCTGTCGACGACGGCCTTGCCTTTGCGCCGACCTGCGCCTTTGTCAGCCGCTCGATCTCGGCTCGCAAGGGCGCGATGCCCTCCTCGATCTCAGCCTTCGTGAATCGGGGCGTGATGTGCTGCGGACAGTTCCAGTCGTAGCCTTCCACGCTGATGACCACCGCTCGCTCGACTCGAGCGCTACCCGTCGGCTCGCTCGGCATCCGCAGGCGTGCAATCAGCGCGGGATCGTCCTTCGCGTCCACCAACCGCGCGCGGCCGAGAATCTTCAGGCGTCGCTGGTTCGCGTAGTCCATCAGGAGGATCGAGACTTTGTCGTTGCCCTGCAGGTTGCCGACGCTGATGTACTGCACGTTGCCTCGGAAGTCCGCATAGCCGATGGTCTTCGCATCGAGCACCTTCAGGAATCCCGGCCGGCCGCCACGGTGCTGCACGTAGGGCCAGCCCGACTCGCTGACCGTCGCCTGGTAGAAGGCATCGCGTTCCTGGATGAATTCGACCTCGTCGCCAGTCAGAGCGTCGCGCCTGTCACTGGTCCGGTCCAGCGCCGCGTACACGGAGCGCGTCCCCATGCGGGTCTGCACGGCACGCACCGCGGGCGTGAAGGCAATGTCGGAGTAGGCTCGGCCCATGGCGCTAGTGGCTGTGACCCTTGCCTTCGGTCGCCAGCACGATGATGTAGCGCGTGCGCGATCCGCCGGAATAGCCAGCATAGACGAACGGCAACGCGAAGTGATCCTTAGCCGCGTCTTCGCTGATTCCGATGTCCCGATTCGAGACTCCGGGCGCATAGATCATGTAATGAGGCGGGAACGACTGCCCGTTGACCTGGTGGCTGTTCGGATCGACCTGCACATCGCCACGCAGCATGTACGCGATCCCCGCCTTGTGCGGCGCTGAGAAGCGCCCATCGTCGAAGCCCGATTCGAGGTCGCGACTGATTTCTGTCGCGGTCTTTGCTTGTGCGAGCAGTTCCCCAACGCGCAGCATCACCGGAACGATGGTGACACCACCCTCCGCATCCCAGCACGTCGGCCGGAGCGTTCGGTCGCCCGACTGGAAGCGGTCCCGGTTCACCAAGCAGGTGAATCCGTTGGTCCCCGCCCGGACCTTTTCGTAGCCACCGCTTCCGAAGACGTAGACCGTTGCGTCCGCACGAAGGTGTTCGGGCCCGGCGCTCAATGCGAGCTCGACCTCGTAGGCCTGAGGCAGAAGCCACGTTCCCCGGTCCATGGACGGCGCCGGCTCGAGCGGCGTTGCACGGGTTTGCGCAGCGACGTTCACGGCAGGCAGGCACACCAGCAACCCAGCGGCGATACAGCGCGAGAAGGTCATGTTGCGCTCCCAATCGTGGACGCGCCTAGACCACGGGGTACCGAGTCGTGAACGTCGAGAGACGCGGGCAAGGCACTTGTCGCGCCCTTGGCATTGGCGTGGGAATCGCGAGCCTCATCGAGAAGCTGCCGGATCACCTGTTCGGACCGTTCGTACTCGCCTTCTCCGAAGTGATGAAAGCGGATGCGCCCCTGAGCGTCGACAAAGTAGTTGGACGGCCAGTACTGGTTGGAGAACGAACGCCAGATCGCGAAGTCGTTGTCGATCGCAATCGGAAAGGTCAGACCGAGATCTCCGACGGCGCGCTTCACGTTCTCCGTCTTGCGTTCGAAGGCGAATTCCGGCGCATGCACGCCGATGACAACGAGGCCCTGGTCCTTGTACTTCTCGGCCCAGGCTCGCACGTGGGGAAGCGCGCGCTGGCAGTTGATGCAGCCGAAGGTCCAGAAGTCGATGAGCACGACCTTGCCGCGCAGTGACTGCGCCGACAGCGGCGACGAGTTCAACCAGCCCGTCGCGCCCGACAGTTCGGGCAGCTTTCCTTCGACGGGGAGAACCAACGCTGGAGTCGCAGGACTGGCAGTTCCAACGAGGCCGGTCTTCATCAGCGCCGGCACATTCGACGCTTGCCGGGTTTCGCTTGGCCGCTCCGAAGCAGAGGCTCGATGGGGCTGCAGGCGATTCAGCAGATCCTGCTCGAGTGAGCCGCCGCCGCCCGGCGACAGCTGCGCCAGCAGACCGGTATCAAGGCCCAGGCCCACGGCCGTCACGCCGGCGAGGACGGCGACGCCGAGGCCCCGACGCAACCATTCGCCGACACC
This sequence comes from Caldimonas sp., assembly GCA_039933535.1. Taxonomy (GTDB): domain Bacteria; phylum Pseudomonadota; class Gammaproteobacteria; order Burkholderiales; family Burkholderiaceae_C; genus Schlegelella_A. The sequence continues at coordinate 5,584 of JBDTNU010000147.1, forward strand.
GAGCGAGCGTTTCATCGCCAGGAACACGCGCCCGCCGACCCACAACGCCAACGCGAGCGAGGTCGCAGCGCCGGCGGCATAGGCCAGCAACAGCAGAGAGGTCCGCGCGCTGGCTCCCTGCAGAGCGGCTGTCGTAAGTACGAGACCGAGCACCGGTCCGGCGCAAGGCGCCCACAGCAGGCCGGTAGCAACGCCGAGAACGAACGAAGGCAGCACCGAGCGGCCCGTGGCCTTCGCATTGCGCTGAGCGCCTTCGGCAAGGCGCGCACCAAGCGCCACCAGCGGCCGAGTCACACGCTCGGCCAGCCGGGGTGCCAGCAGCGCGAGGCCCATCGTCGCGAGCAGTGCAAGTGCCGCACCGCGCCCGACCTCATTGGCCTCGGCGGCCCAGGCTCCACCGACCGTCGCCAGCGTGGCGACGCCGGCGAAGCTCAGCGCCATGCCTGCCAGCAGCGGCAAGCCGCTGCGGACGAAGGGCTGGTCCACTCGTGCGAACACGAAAGGAACAACCGGCAGGATGCAGGGCGCGAGGATGGTCAGTGCTCCGGCCAGAAACGACAAGATGAAGAGCGTCATGATCTTTCTCGATACGGCGTGCGTGTGCCTGGAGCGGGGCCGCACCTGGCGATGCGGTCAACGCTCAGGCCGAGTTCGATCACTTCTTCATGGCATCCGGGGCCATTGCGTCCTTCGCCATCGCGTCGGGCTTCATGGCGTCGTGCGGCGTCGTGTCCTTCTTCATCGCGTCTTTCGACGTGCCGTCCTTCTTCGTGGCGCCCTTCGCCATTGCGTCGGGCTTCATGGCATCGTGAGCCATGGCGTCCTTCTTCAACGCCTCCTTCGGCGCCGCGTCCTTCTTCATGGCGTCCTTCGCCATTGCGTCGGGCTTCATGGCGTCGTGAGACATCGCGTCCTGGCCGAAGGCGTGAACCGCGGCCATCGAGAGGCAGACAGAGAGCAGAGTTGCGGTGATCTTGTTCATGATGATTTCCTTGATTGAGTGAGTAGAGTGGGTGGCAGAAATGCCGATGTGCCGGAGCGGATGAGTTGACTCAACTGCCTCCGAACCAGTTGTAGCCCTGGTCTTCCCAGTAGCCGCCCGGGTAGGTGTTGGTGACGTAGATGGCCCGGATGTGTTTCGGGTTCTTGTAGCCCAGCTTGGTCGGCATGCGCAGCTTCAGCGGGTAGCCGTTTCTCGGCAGCAGTACCTTCCCGTCATAGGTGAGCGACAGATTTGTTTGCGGGTGCAGAGCGGTGGCCATGTCGATGCTGGTGTGGTAGTCGTCAGCACACTTGAAGCCGACGTACTTCGCACTCAGATCGGCGCCGACACGCTTGAGAAAGTGCGCGAACGGCACGCCGCCCCATTTGCCGATCGCGCTCCATCCTTCGACGCAGATGTGCCGCGTGATCTGTTCCTGTTGCGGCATCGCATGCAGATCGGCCAGCGTCCACTGGCGCTTGTCGGCCACCAGACCGGTGACCTCGAGTCGCCAAGCTTCGCCATCGACGACGCGGACCTGGCTCTCGCCGTAGTAGGCGTTAAAAGGGAAGGGGCGCCTGACCATCGAGTCCGGGTAGGTAGGCGCAAGCCGACTCGGATCGAACAGCAGGCCCTGCGCACGGTCGTTGAGATGAGAGATGCTTGCCAGCGCGGTGTCGATGCTGTTTCCGTCGACGAGATTGCAGCCGCTGAGCATGGCGACGCCGCCCAGCGTCAGCGAGCGTTGCAGGAATGCTCGGCGCGCGGGCTGGTCGATCCGTCGGGACAGCAGCTTCAGCGCGTCCTTGACGGCGGCGTCGCCGTCGACGGTGGTGACGATGGAGCGTTTGGTGATGTTCATCGAAATCTCCTTCAGCGGCCGCGAATCATGGTGATCAGGGTTCGCGGAACGAGTGCCACCATCAGCACATGGCCCGCCACGAAAGCCACCAGCGTTGCCATGGCGAAGAAATGCACGCGTCGGGCTCCCTCATAGCCGCCCAGCAGTTCGCGCAGCAGCGGAAACTGCACCGACTTCCACAGGACCAGGCCGGACAGAATCAGCAGCGCCACGTCGCCGATCGCCACGAGGTAAGCCAAGCGCTGCAAGCCGTTGTAGTGGCGCGGGTCGGCGTGCGAGAGTCGGCCGCGAAGGGCATCGCGTATGTCGCCCCACACATTGGCCGCGCTCAGCGGAAAGAACTTGTTCCTGAATCGGCCGCCGGTCAGATTCAAGGTCAGGTAGACAAGACCGTTGAACGCCAGCAGCCACATGCCGGCGAAGTGCCACTGCAACGCGCCTCCCAGCCAGCCACCCAGCGTCATCTCGCCCGGAAAACGCATGTCGTAGACAGGCGATGCGTTGTAGATGCGCCAGCCACTGGTCGCCATCAGGACCACGGCCACCGCGTTGAGCCAGTGCGTGGTGCGCAACCACAGCGTATGAATCGGCGCTGCGCGCGCGGCCTTCGTCGAACGGAGCGATGTCGCTGCGGAGACGCTGGCCCCAATGGGTTCGACTGTGACGGTGCGGATGCGATTCATGGGAACTCCTTGCTGGTCGGTCGCAGAAGGAGAAGGGCTCCTTCTGCGGGTTCGCAGCGCGTTGAAGGACTCTCGTCGAAGAGACGCGAACTTGGAATCGCCTCGGAGGCCAAGAGACCATTACGCGTCGAGGAACAGT
>JBDTNU010000148.1:0-8095 GCA_039933535.1 Caldimonas sp.
GAGACGTCCATCGCCAGCACGATCGTCTCCTGCGCCGAAGGCAGGGTGATGAGCATGGCTGGCCGCGAGGCCGCGAACAGCAGCGCGCCGAGCGCCAGCAGCATCAGCACCGGCGGCACGTGGCGTCGCCAGACGCCGCCACGGCCGAGCGCTTCCCGCACCAGGCCGAGGCTGGCGTAGCGCAGCGTCGTCTTCTTGCGTCGGGTGACGAGAAAGACATAGAGGGCAATCAGCAGCGGCACGGCCAGCATCGCCCACAGCATGTTGGGCCAGAGAAAAGTCATGGCCGGCAATGTCGATGGGCTCATGCCGCCGGCCTCACGTGCGAAGGCGAGACACCGAAGCGCGCGCCGCTCCAGTTGGCGAGCCGGCCGCGCTGTTTCTTGAGGTCGGTAAAACGCAGGATCGAGTCGACGAGGTCGTCGTCGGTGGCGAGCTCGAGCGTGTCGACGCCGGCGCGGGCGAGTCCTTGGCGCAGCTCCGCCTCGCGCCGTTCGGCCCCGGCCTTGAAGCGCTTGCGAAAGCCGGCGTTGTGGGTGTCGACGAGGAGGTGCTCGCCAGTCTCTGCATCGCGCATGTTGACGAGGCCGATGTCGGGCAGGTCCATCTCGAGCGCGTCGAACAGGCGCACAGCCGTCACTTCATGGCGCATCGCGAGTTGGCCGAGCGCTTTCTCCCAGCCGGGTGCGCTGATGAAATCGGAGACGACGAACAAGGTCGAGCGGCGCTTGATGTTGCGTTGCGCGGCGGTGAGCAAGTCGCCCAGGTCGGTCGAGCCGGCTGCCGCTTCGGCCGGCCGCACGGCCATGCGCTGCAGCAGGTCGAGCACGTGGGTGCGACCGCCGCGCGCCGGCAGGATCGTGTCGACCTTGCTGCCGTAGAGCAGGGCGCCGACCCGGTTGCCGTGGCGTGTCAGCAGGCGGGCGAGCACGGCGACGAACTCGCGCGCGATGCGCCGCTTGGTGAATCGGTTGGAGCCGAAATCGACGCTGGCAGAGAGGTCGACCAGGAACCAGGCCGAGAGCTCCCGGTCCTCGGTGAACTGGCGCACATAGGGCTGCTGCAGGCGCGCCGTGACGTTCCAGTCGATGTGGCGCACGTCGTCGTGGTGCTGGTATTCGCGCAGGTCGGCGAGGTCGAGGCCGGCGCCGCGCATCAGCGTGCGGTAGTCGCCCTGAAGCAGGCCGTCGAGCCGTCGCAGCACGGTCCACTCGAGGCGCTGCAGCAGCGCCTCGGCGTTGAAGTCGTCGGCCTCGGGAGCGCCGGTCGCAGCTTCAGCCCTGGCCATGTCCCGCGGTCCCGGGGGCGAGGGGCTTGTCGGGCACCGGAATCTTCTTCATGACGCGCTGCACGATCTGGTCGGCATCGAGCCCTTCGGCGAGCGCTTCGTAGGAGAGCACGAGGCGATGGCGCATCACGTCGCCGACCAGGCCGGTCATGTCTTCGGGCAAGGCGTAGCTGCGGCCGCGCATGAAGGCCAGCGCACGCGCGCCTTCGATCAGGCCGATCGTGGCGCGCGGGCTGGCGCCGAAGCTCAGGTACTTGGCCATGTCGGCGAGGCCGTAGCGGTCGGGCCGGCGCGTCGCGCTGACGAGCTTGACGGCGTACTGCATCAGCGAAGGATCGACGTAGACCTTGCGGCACTCCTGCTGGAGCTCCGCGAGCTGGCCCATGCTGGCGATCGGGCTGAGCGTGACCGGCGGCCCGGTGACGCGTTGCGCGATCACGAACTCCTCTTCTTCGCTCGGATAGTCGACCAGCACCTTCATCATGAAGCGGTCGACCTGCGCCTCGGGCAGCGGGTAGGTGCCTTCGGTCTCGATCGGGTTCTGCGTCGCCATCACCAGAAAGGGCTCGGGCACCTTGTGCGTTTCGCCGGCGATCGTGACCTGGCGTTCCTGCATCACTTCGAGCAGCGCGCTCTGCACCTTGGCTGGTGCGCGGTTGATCTCGTCGGCAAGCAGCAGGTGCGTGAACACCGGGCCGAGCGAGGTCGAGAATTCGCCGGTGCGCGGATTGAAGATGCGCGTGCCGACCAGGTCGGCGGGAACCAGGTCGGGGGTGAACTGGATCCGCTTGAACGTGCCGCGCAGCGTCTGCGCCAGCGTCTTGACGGTGAGCGTCTTGGCCAGGCCGGGAACGCCTTCGACGAGCAGGTGGCCTTGCGCCAGCACCGCGACCATGACGCGCTCGAGAAAGTGGTCCTGGCCGACGACGACTCGCTTGACCTCGTAGAGCACGCGCTCCATCAGGGTGGAGGCTTCGCTTGAAACAGTCGTCGTGTCGGTCATTGGGACTCGCGTGAAGAGGAGGCTCAGAAAGGCGGCATGCCGGCGGCCGCGGCGGCGTTCTCGATCGGCATGGCAAAGCCGATGCCGATGAAGACGCGCTGCCGGTTCGGGTTGAGGATGGCGGTGACGATGCCGACCACCTCGCCATCCATGGTCACGAGCGGGCCGCCCGAGTTGCCGGGATTGGCCGCGGCGTCGAACTGGATCAGATTGGTCAGCATCTGCTGGCCGTCGGGCGAGCGGAACTGGCGCTTCAGGCCCGAGACGATGCCGGACGACACCGAAGGGCCGATGCCGAACGGGTAGCCGACCGCGATCACCTCGTCGCCAGGCGACAGGTCGCTGGTGGAGCGCATGGTCGCGGCCTCGAGGTCGTCGGGGATGGTGCGGGCGCGCAGTACTGCGAGGTCGTTCTCGGGCTGGGTGTTGAGCACGACCGCGTCGGACTCCGAGCCATCGAAGAAGGTGACCCTGATCTTCTTGGCGCCGTTGACGACGTGCAGGTTGGTCAGGATGGTGCCGTTGTCGATGATGACGACACCGCTGCCGACGCCGCGCTCGACGGTGCCGCGCTCCTTGTCGTCCTTGCCGTCGTCGCCTTCGGTCATCAGGCCGACGACGCGAACCACCGACGGGATGATCGATTCGTAGGCGCGCGACGCCGCCGAGACCAGCGGCTTGTCCTCGATCGACTGGCGCATCGCGGTGTCGATCTGCTCCATGGTCAGCGGCGGCTTGGCCGAGAGCATGGGATTACCCCACCAGAAGGCGACGGCAAGGGCGATCAGGGCCAGCGCCCAGAGGCGGCGTTCGTGGCGGGCGAGGGCAGTGAGCGCGCGTGATCTCCGCGTCGGGCTTGCCGCAGACGATACGACCGCGGCATGGGCCTCTTGCGCCTGCTCTGCGACGCGCGGCGAACGGCTATAGAGCGGCACTTTCTTCATGGTCGGCGTCCGGCAACCATGCGGCACTCGCAAGACGCGGGCCGCCTGTCGCTCCTACGGTAGCACGCTGGCTCCGACCTGTCATGGCGCCGATGGTTACCCGACCAATGCATCATTCGTCCCCGTGTGGATCGACACGCACTGCCATCTCGACGCCGCCGAATTCGACGCGGATCGCGAAGCCGTGGTCGGCGCGGCGCGGGCCGCCGGCGTGGCCAACATCGTCATTCCCGCGGTCGACGCAGGCAACTTCGACCGGGTGCGGGAGCTGGCGCATCGCCACGGCCTCTGCTACGCCCTCGGCATCCATCCGATGTGCACGGCCGGCGCCGGGCCGTCCGACCTGGCCGCCTTGCGCGCGGCGCTCGAAAAGCATCGCGACGATCCGCGCCTGGTCGCGGTCGGCGAGATCGGACTCGATCACTTCATCGCCGGACTCGATCGCGAGCGGCAGGCGGAGATGCTGGCTGCGCAACTCGGGCTTGCTCGCGACTTCTGCCTGCCGGTGCTGCTGCACGTGCGGCGCGCGATCGACACGGTTCTCAAGCACTTGCGCATGAGGCCGGTGCAGGGCGGCATTGCCCACGCGTTCAACGGCAGCGAGCAGCAGGCTGCGGCGTTCATCGAGCTTGGCTTCAAGCTCGGCTGTGGCGGCGCGCTGAGCTTCGATCGCGCCCTGCGGATCCGGCGCGTTGCCGCGGCCGTTCCGCTCGAGGCGATCGTGATGGAGACCGATGCGCCCGACATCGCGCCGCAGTGGCTCTATCGCACCGCCGAAGCGCGCGCCTCGGGTGCGACGATGCGCAATGACTCCGCCGAGTTGCCGCGCATCGCCGCCGTGCTCGCCGGGCTGCGCGGCATCACGCCCGAAGCGCTCGCCACCGCGACGACAGCCAACGCGTTCGCGGCGATGCCCCGGCTCGCCGCGCTCGAACGACCTGGAGTGACCTCATGAGCGGCCGCGCCGCACCCGCATCGATGCCCGAAGTGAGCATCTCCGAGTCGCGCGGCATCCGCTACCTGCATCTCGATTCGCCCTGGATCCAGGGCGCGATGCGGATCGACTCGCCCGACGACCTGGAGCTCGACTACGTCCGGCGCATGATGGTCTGGATGCTCTTTCGCGATGAGAGCGTGGTGGCCCGTGGCGACGCCGTGCAGCTCGGCCTCGGCGCCGCGGCGATCACGCGCTTTTGCCACAAGCGCCTGAAGATGCGCACGACGGCGGTCGAGGTGAACCGTCACGTGATCGACGCGTGCCGGCTATGGTTCAGGCTGCCGCGCGATTCGGCCCGCCTGCATGTCCTCGAGATGGACGCGGGCGCCTTCGCCGCCGACCCGGATCATCACGGCACGGCCGATGTGCTCTCGGTCGATCTCTACGACGAAGAGGCGGCGGGCCCTGTCCTCGACAGCATCGATTTCTATCTCGATTGCCGCGCCCTCTTGAGCGACGGCGGGCTGATGACGGTGAACCTGTTCGGACGCGAAGCCTCGTTCGACGTCAGCTTCGCCCGGATCGCCCGGGTCTTCGGCGCCGGCCAGGTCTACGCGATGAAAGCGACCCCCGAAGGCAACACGATCGTGCTGGCGATGAAGCATGTCACGGTCCCCGACCGCGACGTGCTTGCCCAGCGTGCGGAAAACATCGAAACTCGATGGCAGCTGCCGGCCCGCAAGTGGTTGCGCATGTTGAACCTCCAGCCGGCCGAGACGCCTGCTCCCCTTCCCGAGTTGCCGCCCGCATGAAAACGACGACGAAAAGCGAGCGACCCCATGCGGTGCCGTCCGGCAAGGGCGAGCCGCCTTTCGAACGGTCGCTCTCGCCTTCGCGAATCTCGACCAGTTTTCCGCAAACCGATCTGACGCTGCCCACCGTCGCGCCTGCCGGCAAGCTCAGCTGGCGCACCGTGCTCGCATGGCTGCGCGAAGACAAGGTGCTGAGCCCCGAGGATGTCGATCGCACCGCGCATCGCTTCGCCGGCGGCAATTCCTCGCAGCATCCGCTGGTTCGCATCGGCAGCGCCGGGCTGACGCGCCTGGGCGACGGCAAGTTGCTTGATACCGAGACGCTGACCGAATGGCTGGCCAAGCGCAGCAAGCTGCCTTACGTTCGCATCGACCCGCTGAAGGTCGACGTCGGCCGCGTGGCCGACGTGATGTCGATCAACTACGCGGAGCGGCGCCACGCGCTGCCGCTGAGCTTCGGCCTCACCGACGTCACCATCGCCACCTGCGAGCCGCTCGACGTGGCCTGGGTCTCGGAGATCGAGTCGCATACCAAGCGGCGGGTCCGGCTGGTCATCGTCAATCCGATCGAGATCGCGCGCTACACGACCGAGTTCTATGCGCTCTCTCGCTCGGTTCGCAACGCGACCAAGATGGGCGAGAGCTCGGCGCTCGCCAACTTCGAGCAGCTGGTCGAGCTTGGCAAGAGCTCGAAGCAGCTCGATGCGAACGACTCGGGCGTCATCCAGGTCGTCGACTGGCTGTGGCAATACGCGTTCGACCAGCGTGCATCCGACATCCACCTCGAGCCGCGCCGCGAGCGCAGCGTGATCCGATTCCGCATCGACGGCGTGATGCACACCGTCTACCAGCTGCCGCCGGGCGTGATGAGCGCGATGATCGCGCGCGTCAAGCTGCTCGGCCGGATGGACGTGGTCGAACGCCGCCGGCCGCTCGACGGCCGCATCAAGGTTCGCAACCTGGCCGGCGACGAGGTCGAGATGCGCCTCTCGACCTTGCCGACGGCATTCGGCGAGAAGATGGTGATGCGGATCTTCGATCCCGACACCACCGTCAAGACGCTCGAGAGCCTGGGCTTCGGCAGCCACGACGGCCGGCGCTGGGAAGAGCTCACGGCCAAGCCGCACGGCATCATCCTCGTCACCGGTCCGACCGGCTCGGGCAAGACGACGACGCTCTATTCGACCCTGCGACGCCTGGCCACCGACGAGGTCAACGTCTGCACGATCGAAGACCCGATCGAGATGATCCAGCCGGCGTTCAACCAGACCCAGGTGCAGCCGCTGATCGACCTCAACTTCGCCGAAGGCCTGCGCTCCCTGATGCGGCAGGACCCGGACATCATCATGGTCGGCGAAATCCGTGACCTGCAGACCGCCGACATGGCGATTCAGGCGTCGCTCACCGGCCACCTCGTGTTCAGCACGCTGCACACCAACGATTCGGCGTCGGCGATCACGCGCCTCAACGACCTGGGCGTCGCCCCTTACCTGATCGGCTCGACCCTGATCGGCGTGCTTGCGCAGCGACTGGTTCGCACCCTGTGCGCGGCCTGCAAGGTGCCCGACGAAGAGGTGACGCGCGAGACGCTGCACGAAGTCGTCAAGCCCTGGCGCCTGAACGGCGGCGTGCGTCCGTACAAGGCGGTCGGCTGCCTCGAATGCCGGATGACGGGCTTTCGCGGCCGCGCCGGCCTGTTCGAGCTGCTCACCGTGAGCGATGCGGCGCGCAATTTCATCCAGCCGGTCTGCAACGAAGCCAAGCTGCGCACGCAGGCCCTGCAGGACGGCCTGCGGCCGCTGCGGCTGGCCGGCGCGATGAAGGTCGCCGAAGGCGTGACCACGCTCGACGAGGTGCTGCGCGCCACGCCGGCCTGGGAGCAGTGAGCTGAGCCTTTCGCACCGATTTCGCTCGGTGTAAACGAGACGCGGCCGGGGGCCGGCGCCTCCCTAGAATCGCCACCGTCGCATCACCGCCGCAGCGAGGCACCGATTGAGAATAAAGAGCGAACGCGACTTCTGGTCCGGCCTGATGTTCGTCGTGGTCGGCGTCGTCTTCGCCATCGGTGCCACGAACTACAGCATGGGCCCGGCCTGCCCGCCGCAGGACCCGTGTGCCGCCAATCTGTGGGCCCGGCTTTCGCAGCTTTCCGCGCACCCCGGGGCGGGCTACTTTCCGCTCGGCCTCGCGCTCCTGCTCGCGGTCCTCGGTTCGATCGTGTTGTTCAAGGCACTGACGATCGAGAGCGAGGGCGGCGACAAGATCGGTGCGTTCGCCTGGCGGCCGCTGATCGTCATCGTTGTCGGCATCGCGGTGTTCGGCGCGATGCTCGAGCCGATCGGCCTGGCGCTGTCCGTGCCGGTGCTGATCGCGATCGCGAGCCTGGCCGGCGACGAGTTCCACTGGAAGGGCGTTGCCGGCAACGCGCTCGTCCTGACCGTCGGCTCGTGGTTCATCTTCGTGTGGGGCCTGAAGCTCACGATTCCGGTCTGGCCGTGGTTCGCGCGCTGAGCGCGCCGGCCCACCTCGCCTGACTACCCACACCGGCCTTCGCATGGATATGCTTCACAACCTCGGCATCGGCTTCAGCGTTGCCTTCACGTTCCAGAACCTGCTCTACGCCTTCCTGGGCTGCATCCTCGGCACGCTGATCGGCGTGCTGCCCGGGATCGGACCGGTCGCGACGATCGCGATGCTGCTGCCGTCGACCTACGCGCTCGACGCCACGCCGGCGCTGATCATGCTGGCCGGCATCTACTACGGCGCGCAGTACGGCGGCTCGACGACGGCGATCCTGATCAACGTGCCAGGCGAATCGTCATCGGTCGTCACCGCGATCGACGGCTACCAGATGGCGCGCCAGGGCCGCGCCGGCGCTGCGCTCTCGGTGGCTGCGCTCGGCTCGTTCTTCGCCGGCTGCGTCGGCACCGTCGTCATCGCCGCGTTCGCGCCGTCGCTCACCGAGCTGGCCTTCAAGTTCGGTCCGGCCGAGTACTTCTCGCTGATGGTGCTCGGCCTGATCGGCGCCGTCGTCCTCGCCTCCGGGTCGCTGCTGAAGGCGATCTCGATGATCATCCTCGGCCTGCTGCTGGCGCAGATCAACACCGACGT
>JBDTNU010000149.1:0-8084 GCA_039933535.1 Caldimonas sp.
CAGGCCGTCGTGCTCGGTGGTCGCATAGCCTTCGTTGAAGATCAGATAGACGACGCCGAGCACCGCCTGCAGCCTTTCCGGCAGCAGCTCGCGCGATGGCACCTCGTATGGAATACGCGCATCGAGGATCTTGCGCTTGGCGCGAACAAGGCGCTGCGCCGTAGTCGCCTCGGGCTCGAGGAAGGCACGTGCGATCTCGCGCGTCGAAAGGCCACCGAGCGTGCGCAGGGCGAGCGCGACTTGCGCCGGCTGCGCGATGGCCGGATGGCAGCACGTGAAGACGAGGCGCAGCCGATCGTCCTCGACGCCGGAGAGCGCGGCGGTGTCGACGTCGCCGGCCTCGGGATCGGGTGCGGCCATGTCGGGCGGCTCGTCGGTGTAGAGCGGGCCGGTGGCGCGGCGCCGCAGCAGGTCGAGCGCGCGGCGCCGTGCCACCGTGGTGAGCCACGCCGCCGGCGCCGACGGCAGGCCTTGCGCCGGCCAGACCTCGAGCGCCTTGGTGAAGGCGTCCTGCATCGCGTCTTCGGCGAGCTCGAAGTCGCCGACGCGGCGGATCAGGCCAGCCAGCAGGCGCGGGCCTTCGGCGCGGCAGATGCCGTCGATGATCGGTGTCAGCATGGCGGCGCGCTCGCGGGCTCGATCGGCAACGGGCGCGACGTTCTCACATCATCAGCAACGCCCGATAGAGGATGAGCAGCGAGGCGACGACGGTGACCAGGATCGTCAATCCCGCGCCCGCCTGCCGGCCCGCGCTTCCGTCGAGCGAGTGGCTGAGGCCCCAGGCGCTGGCCAGGCGCGCGATCAGCAGTGCCACGCCGAGGATCAGGATCAGCCAGCGCCAGGCCACGCTCGCTTCCGCGAAGGCCAGCACGATCAGCGCCAGCGGCGCGTGCTCCACCAGGTTGGCATGGGCCCGGATTGCCTGTCCGAGCGGGGCGTGGCCGCCGTCGCCGGCGTTGACCTTGAAGCGAACGCGAAGGGTGATGACGCGCACGGCAAGCAGCGCAGCCAGCAGGCCGAGGAGGGCGGCCACGGTGGCCGAAATGGTCGGGAAGGATGTCATGACGGAGCCTTTCGTTGAGCGCGGGACCGTCCGGTCCATCGCGCTGCGGACGTTGATCTACTTGTCGCTCGGTGCCGAATGGCCAAGTGGACGAACTTCGATCGATCCGCCCATCGCCGCAGGGCAGCGCGCCGCCCAGTGCACGGCGTCGTCGAGGTTGGGCACGTCGATCAGGTAGTAGCCGCCGAGCTGCTCCTTGGTCTCGGCGAACGGTCCGTCGGTGGTCACGGTCTTGCCGTTCCTGACGCGCACGGTGGTTGCGCTGTGCGTCGGCTTCAGCTCGGCGCCGCCGCGCAGCACGCCGGCCGCCTGCATGTCGCCGCCGTAGCGCGTGAAGGCGGCATACATCTGCTCTTGCGCCTTCGGGTCATCGGCCATCATGGCGAAGTTCTTCTCGTCGCCGTAGATCAGGATGATGTAGTGCATCGTCGTTCCTTTCGGTTCGCCCCGACGACCGGGGTCGCATCGATGACGCGACGCTACGGCCAGATCGACAGCCGGGAAGGAACTTTTTTCGGGTGCCATGAAAAAAGCCCCGGAGCGTCGACGCTCCGGGGCCTGGGTACAGCGACCGCCCGCTACTGGACCGATATCGTCTTTGCGGACAGCGACGCGTCGAAGATCAGCTTGGCGGGCCAGGCCGGCCAGGCGGCGCCGAGCGCGGCGTTGTTCGGATCGCCGTTGCGCGCAAAGGCGCCGACGCTTTTCATCATCGCGTCGGAAAGGTCGAGCCGGCCCGGCTGGTTCGCGGTCGTGCTCATGACGTTGCCGAACAGCGACGGCCCGAAATTGCCGAACACGAAGGGCAGGTCGAAGACGTGTGCTGCGCCATAGATGTCGTTCCACGGCGCCGGTTCCTTGTCCCAGTTGAACTGGTAGTACCAGACGCCCGGCTGCTGCGCCTTCAACGCGTTGAGCACGCTGTCGCGGCTGGCGATGAAGAAGATGGCGTTCAGCAGGTCGGTCTCGGCGTTGAAGCCGGTGATCGGCGTCGTCACCGGCAGGTACTGGGCCGGGATCCACTGGCCGATCGTGACCGTCGGCGCCGCGTTCGCGTCGTATCTGAACTGGGTCGAGAACAAGGTCGAGTCGCTGACCAGCCGGCCGCTCGCACCGCCCAGCGCCGGCGCCAAAGCCAGAAAGGTCGGGAACAGCTTGGCTTCGTCGCGCGCGTTGCTCGCCAGCACCGGCACCTTCACGTAGTTGCCGGCATTGATGCTGCCGACCGGGTCGACCGGCACCACCACGCCTTCGGGAATCGGGCCGGAACCGGCGAGGCCGAGCAGCGCCAGCTTGGTGAGCAGCGTCGTCAGCAGCGTCGCCGGTGTCTTGGCGCGCAGGTAGGTGGCGATCTGCGCTGGTGTCTGCGTCGCCACGTAGGCGGTCGCCGTGGCGTTGTCGGTCGCGAAGCCGTCGGCGATCACCAGGTTGTTGAGCAGCGCGTTGCCCTGCGCCTGCGCCACTGCGCGCGGGTTCAGGGTCGGAATGCTGCCGGGCGGCAGGTTCGACGCGAGGGAGATGCCGCCGCTGATGGGCATCGCCTTGTGGAACAGCTTGGGGTTGGCCGCGACCATCAGCGGCGAGGTCAGCAAGGCGTAGACGTTGATCGCGCCGGCCGACTGGCCCATGACGGTGACGTTGCCGGGATTGCCGCCGAAGTTGGCGATGTTCGCGTTGACGAACTGCAGCGCCTTGATGTTGTCGAGGATCGCGAAGTTGGCCGAGTCGTCGTTCGCGTTCGTCCCGGACTTGAGCTGCGGCAGGTCGAGCCAGCCGAAGATGCCGAGCCGGTAGTTGGCGGTGACGACGACGGCGTTGGCAGACTTCGCCAACGCGGCGCCGTCGTACACCGGGTCGGCGGTGTAGCCGGAGACATTGGAGCCGCCGTGGATGAAGACGATCACCGGCAGGTTGGACTCGCCGCTCGCCGGCCGCCAGATGTTCAGGTAGAGACAGTCCTCGTTGCCGACCGCCTGGTTGAGCGTCGTGCCGATGGTCGCGTCGAACTTGTTGTTGCTGCCCGGGCCGTAGATGCGTCCGTATTGAACGCAGGCGTTGCCGAACTGCTTGGTCGCGAGTGGCGCCGTCCATGCGTCCGGATCGACCGGCGCCTTCCAGCGCAGGGCGCCGACCGGCGCCTTCGCGAACGGCACGCCCTTCCACGAGAAGGTGCCGCTGGCGGCGCTGTCGTCGTTGCCTTCGACGCGGCCGAAGGCGGTGGCCCGCGAGGTCGTGGGCTGGTCGTTGCCGCCGCAGGCGGTCAAGCCGACGATCGTGAGCGCGGCAAGCGCTGCGGCGCGTAGTGCGTTGGATGGCATGGTTTGTCTCCTTGGGATGCCGATTTCTTTGCGATATTCTAGAAATCGCAGACGCGCAGGACACTGGCTCGGCGTGCCAGTTCACTGACTTCGCAGCGCCATCAGGCGCAATGCCGATCTGCACGGAGACGGAAATGATTGCGCGCACCAGTTCTGCCGCCTGGGTCAAGGGCGTGATCGACATGTTCGCGGCCGAGGGCCTCGATGTCGAAGAGCTGTTCGAGATGGCCGGGATCGATGTCGCGACGCTGAACGATCCGGCGATGCGCTTTCTGATCGACGACGTCAGCCTGCTGTGGCAGCTTGCCGTGGCACGCTCGGGCAAGGCCACGCTCGGTTTGTCTCGCGAGCTGACCCTGACCTACGGCAATCTCGACGTCGTGGCCTACGCCATGATGACTTGCCAGACGCTGCTCGAAGGCCTTAACCGCCTGGCCCGCTACATGAACGTGGTCAGCGACGCGGCCACCTTCGCGTTGACGCCGACGGCCGACGGCCACTGGCTCGAGCTCGGCCACCTCGGCGGCGAGCGCCCCGTGCCGCGGCAGCGCGTGGAGTTCGGCATGCTCACGGTGCTGACCCACTGCAGCTGGATTACTGGCCGCACCCTGAACCCCCTCGGCGTCGAGTTCGTCTATCCGGACCCGCCGGATCCGCACCCGCACAACAGCGCGTTCCAGTGCCCGCTGCGCTTCAGTCAGGGGGCGAACCGGGCGTTGCTGAGCACGGCCGATCTCGCCTTGCCGCTGTCGGGACGCAACACGACACTCGCGACGCTTCACGAAGGGCTGGCCGAACAGAGGCTCTATGCGCTGCAAGGTGCTCGCACCAGCCATCTCGTGCGCGAGCTGATCGCCGCCCACGTGGCAGCGCCCGACCTCAGTCGCGAGCGCGTCGCGGCGTCGCTTCACATCAGCAGCCGGACGCTGCAACGGCGGCTCGAGGACGAGGGCACCTCGTTCCAGCAGCTTCGCGACGAGACCCGCCGCGAGCTGGCCCAGCGCTATCTGCGCGAGCCGGTCAGCAGCTCGCTCTCGCGGGTTGCCGAGTTGCTGGGCTTCGAGGACCAGAGCAATCTGTTTCGCGCCTGCAAGCGCTGGTTCGGCGAGTCGCCGGGTCGATATCGAGCGCGATTCGGGGTGCGTCAGTTGGCGATCGCGGCGGCACCGCCCACCCAGGAGGCGATGTCGTCGAGGATCGCGCCGAAGGCCTCGTTGAAGCCCTGAACCGCGCCCGGGGCGTCGTGCGAGCGCACCGGCACGGATGAGGTGAAGGTGCGGTGGGCCAGCATCCTGCGGCCCGCCGGATCGCTCAGTTCCGCTGCGATGGTGACCCTGGCGCTACCCGGCGCCGAGGCCGCGTCGTGATAGGCCTCCACCAGCTGGGTACGAAGCAGCAGGTTGCCGCGCACTCCGCTCGTCGTCTCGGCGACGCCGCGAAAGGCGCCGCCTTGTTCGAGGCGCATCGCCAGCAGCGGCGCCAGGGCCCGGTTCGGCGGCTCGGTCCAGCTGCTGAACTGGTAGTAGGCGCGTTGCCCGGCCGAGCGGCTGAAGATGATCTCCTGCGTGTCGTAGAAGGCCGATGCGGTGGTGGGCGCGACGAGCAGCATCGCGTCGCGCCTTGTCGTCGCGGCGACGATCTGCGAGGGCGCAGCCTCGAGCACGAAGTAGCGCTGCGCCTGGCCGGGGCCGAGCCCGGTGCAGGCGGCGAGCACGCTGACGAAGGCGAGTGTCGCGAGCCGATTCATCGCCGGCCTTCCCCAGGCCCGAGGCTGTCCGCGCCAGGGCCGAACAGCGTGGCGCGCGGGTCGCGGAACTTGCGCGCGGCGACGCCGAGCGCGTCGGCGCTGCCGCGCAACTGCTGGCCGGTGAGCCGCACTTCGGCGTCGGTGTCGACCAGCAGGCTCTCGGTGCGACGCGACAACTGCGAGACATCGGCACTCACCTGTTTCACGGCGACCGAGACATCGCGGATGCTGGCCGTGGTCTCGGCGCCCAGCGTGTCGTAGCGGTCGGCGAGCCGATGCACGTCGCTGCTCAGCGACGCGGTCGCCGTGTGCACGCCATCGGCGGCGCGGCCGACCGAGACCAGCGTGCCGTCGAGATGCGTCATCACGCCGTCGGCGTTGCGGGTCAGGGTGCGCAGCTGGTCGAGCGTCGCGGTGATGGCTGCCAGGTTGTCGGGCGAGAGCGTCGAGTTGATCCGGCGCATCGTCTCGTCGAGGCGATGCGCGAGATCGTTGACCGTCTCCGAGAACTGCTGCAGCTGTGAAGCGCCTTCGGCGATCACGGCGTCGCGCTCGCCCGGCGCCGGGCGCTTCACGGCCGGGCTGTCCTCCGTGATGTTCTGCAGCCGGATCGTCGCGAGACCGGTGACGAGGTTGCGATCGACGACGGCCCGCGTGCTTTCCTTGACCGGCGTCGCGGGATCGATGCCGACGACCACCTCGACCGTTCCCGGTCGCTGCGTCGAGAACGAGAACCCGCTGACGGCGCCGACCCGGATGCCCTTCATCCGCACGTCGCTGCGCACGTCCAGACCCTCGAGCGACTGGCGCGCGAAGTAGATCTTGTAGTTCTGCACGTCGGTCCCCTGGCCCGACGACACGAGCCAGACGACGGCGGCGACGACCAGGCCGAGAAGGACGAGCACCGACGTGCCGACGAGCGTGTACTTGGCTTCAGGTTCCATCAGCGGCTTCCTTCCTTGTGCGGCGCGCGCGCCGAAAAGTACTCCTTGATCCAAGGATGTTCGCTTTTCAGCACCGTGTCGATCGGGCCGTCGGCGATCACCTTGCCTTCGGAGAGCGCGATTGCGCGGTCGATGATCGACAGCAGCGTGTCGAGATCGTGGGTCACCATGAACACCGTCAGGCCCAGGCTGTCGCTGAGCGCGCGCACCAGGCTGTCGAAGGAACGCGCGCCGATCGGGTCGAGGCCCGAGGTCGGCTCGTCGAGAAAGAGGATCTCCGGCTCGAGCGCGAGGGCCCGCGCGAGCGCGACGCGCTTCCTCATGCCGCCCGAAAGCTGCGCCGGCGTCTTCTTGCCCGTGTCCGGTGCCAGGCCGACCAGCGAAAGCTTGAAGCCGACCAGCGGCGCGATGACGTCATCCGCAAGATCGGTGTGCTCGCGAAACGGCACGGCGATGTTCTCGGCCACCGTCAGCGACGAGAAGAGCGCGCCGTCCTGGAACAGCATGCCGAAACGGCGCCGCAGGCCGTTCATCTGTTCCTCGTCCGACTGCCAGACGTCGGCGCCGAGCAGCCGCACGCTGCCGCTGGTCGGCCGCAGCAAGCCGATCATTTCCTTGAGCAGCACCGACTTGCCGGTGCCGCTGCCGCCGATCAGCGCCGCGACCTCGCCACGCCGCACCGTGAAGCTCACGCCGTCGTGAACGACATCCTTGCCGAAGCGCGTGACGATGTCCTTCACCTCGAGCACGGTTTCCATTTCAGATTCCGATCCGCTGCAGGCTGACCGCGAATGCCGCGTCGAGCACGATCACCCAGACGATGCTCTGCACCACGGTCGAGGTCGTGTGCTCGCCGACGCTTCTGGCATCGCGCGCGACCGACAGGCCCATGCGACACGCGATCATGGCAATGAAAGCGGCGAACACCGGTGCCTTGGCGACGCCGACCACGAACGCGCTCATCGACAGCACGGCATGCAGCCGGCTCACGAAAGCCTGGGGCGCGATGCCGAGCTGGGTCGCGCCGATCAGCACGCCGCCGGCGATGCCGGCGACGTCGCCCACGAACACCAGCAGCGGCAGGCCGACCACGATCGCCACCAGCCGCGGCACCACCAGCACCTGGATCGGCGACAGCCCGAGCGTCTGGATCGCGTCGGTTTCTTCCTGCACCTTCATCGAGCCGATCTGCGCCGTGAAGGCGGCGCCCGAGCGGCCGGCGACGATCACCGCGACGAGGATCGGCGAGAGCTCGCGGCAGATGGCGATGCCCACGCCGTCGACAACGAAGATCGTGGCGCCATATCGTTGCGCCTGCACGCCCAGCAGATACGCGAACACGACGCCGATCAGCAGCGTGACCAGCGCGACGATCGGGATCGCGTCGAGCGCCACGACCTCGAACTGCGATACCGTTTCCTTGAAGCGAAACAGGCGCGGTCGGCGCAGCAGGGCGAAGACTTCGACGGCGACGCTGCCGATGAATGCGGTGTGCGTGCCGATCGTCTGCAGTGTCTTCAGCGTCGCGTGGCCGATGCGCTGCAGCGCCGGGTAGCGCCGGGTCGACGCCGCGACCGAGGGCGCGGCCATGCGCTCGCGAACCAGGTCGAGCAAGCGCGCGTGGCCTTCATGCATGTTGCGCACGTCGACCGTTTTCACGCTGCAGCCCAGCCCGGCCAGGTGCCGCAGGAGAAGAAATCCGGCGGCGGTGTCCAGGTCTTCGAGCCGGCTGCCGTCGATGACGCAGTGCTTCTCGCCCGCCAGCGTCAGGGCTTCGATTTCTGCTTCGATCCCGGCGACGTTGGCAAGCCGCCAACGCCCCTGCAGATAGAGGACGCTGCCTCCGTCTTCAGTCGCCTGCGCCAACCATGGCGGCGTTTCGGTCGCCATGGTGGCCGCGCGTTGCGCTCAATGCCCCGTCGTGTCTCCCGGCCGGCTGGCCTCGAACAGGAACCAGGTGCGCCGCTCGGTCTCGTCGATCCAGACCTCGATCAGGCTGGCGGTGGCGATGT
>JBDTNU010000150.1:0-8081 GCA_039933535.1 Caldimonas sp.
GCGATGCCGATGCGACGCGGATCGACGCGCGGGAACTCGACGACGCCGGGCATCGTTTCCGCATTCACCTTGCCGGTCTTCATGTCGAGGACGGCCGACTGCATCGTCGCGCCGGGCGTGCCGACGACATGGCCCGAGACGAGCCCGACCGCGCCATGAATCAGGAACTCGTCGTCCGCGGCACCGACGAAGCTCAACGCGATCGACCCGTCGCGCCGCTCGAAGGCGTTGCCGACGTGAAACACCATCTGCGCCGGCAGCTCGAAGACGCGGCGCTCGCGAATGTCATCCTTCTTCATGACGAGGATGCGCAGCGGCTCCCGGCGCTGGAAGTCGAAGGCCTGTTCGGGCGTCGCGCCGCGGGCGATGGCCGCGTAGTTCATCTTCACCGGCGGCAAAGGCAGGACGATGTATTGCGCGGTGATGGCGACGTCGTGCGCCATCCCGTTCGGGTACGGCGACTCGCCGACCTGCACGTCGACGAGGTGGCCCGCCGGGTCGATGTGCCAGAGGACGATCTTGTCGCCGAAGCTTCCGATGTTCCAGAGGTGACCCGCCGCGTCGACCTTCGGGTGGGCCGAGAACGGCACCTGCTCGAAGCCTTCCTTCCAGGTCACGGGGCCGTCGGTCGAGAGGTCTTTGGGGTCGAGCGCGTAGGCCGAGCCGCCTTCCCACATCGCCAGCACGCGGCCGGCGTGCTCGATGGCGTTGGTGTTGGCGACGTTCATCGAGTCCGGGCCCTGCACCGGCGCTTCGCTCTGGATGCCGGTGCCGAAGGTCGGATAGAGAAATCGCCCGGCCTCGCGCTCGGCAGCGAGCTTGGAGGTGCGCACGAGCCTGCCGACGTGCGAGACGCCGCCGCCCGAGAACGTGAACTGCTGGACCATGCCGTCGCCGTCGAACCAGTGGTGATAGCGCTGACCGCTGCGCTCGAACAGGGCCGGTCCGTTGCGATAGAAGCGGCCGCGCAGCCCGGCCGGCCAGCGGCCGGTGAGGACGAGCGATTCGCAACGCAGGTCGGTGCGCGACGGATCGCGATCGTCGAGGCCCTTGAAGGGCGCGAGCCAGGGCGCGTCGGCAACGGCGGCGTCGAAGGCGGCGCCTTCGCTCGCCACCGGCACGGTCGCCGCGAGCGCGGGCAGGGCAGTCGTGGCGCCGAAAGCGCCGAGAGCGAGCAGTGCATCGCGGCGGGTGATCGTGGACGTGGCATTCATGATCGATGTCTCCCTGGCTTCGAGAATCACTTGGAGAGCTTGACGACGACGGTCGTGCCGTCGAGCGGCACCGCCGACGTCTCCCAGGTCGGCGCTGACATCGGCAGCTGCTTGCCCGAGGCGCCCCACGGCTCGCTCGGGATGCCGAACGCGTTGGCGTCGAGCTTGCCGTTGCCGTTGAGGTCCTGGAAGAGGGTGAGCGCGACGCTGCCGCCGCTCAGCCCGCAAAGCGGGAAGGTCATCGTCGTCGTCGCGCCGGGGCGCATCTGCAGCGCCGCGACCGGCGCCTTGTTGAAGCCCGCGGCATCGGCGTAGGCAGCGACCATCAGCATGCCCTGATCGGGGCGCACGTTCTGCACCTCGACCGTGGCGCACGTCTGCGCGCTGGCCGGGTGGGAAACCATGACCAGGGCCGAGAAGACAGCCGCGAAGGAGACGGCTGCAAAGGAAAAGAGACGGTGTTTCATGAGGGCCTCGCGCGATTCGGTAGCTGGAATGGCGTGACTCTAGGAAGCAACGAGCCGCGGCGCGATGGCGGTGCGACGAACTGCAGCGACGCGGCGCGAGCTGCGGTCGCCGGGCGCGAAGCGGAGCGCGGTCGGCGCGCTCAGTCGATCACTCTGGCGCGGCCGGCCTTGACCTCGGCGCGAACACCCTTGGCCTCGAGCCGCCGCCGCTTGGAGGCGCGCGTCGGCCGGGTCGCTTTTCTGAGCACCGGCACCTCGGCAGCGCGCGCCACCAGCGCATTCAGTCGCTCGAAGGCGTCGCGCCGGTTCAGGTCCTGGCTGCGATGACGCTGCGCCTTGATGACGAGCACGCCCTCGTCGCTCAGCCTGCGGTCGGCGAGCCCGAGCAGGCGAGCCTTCACCGCGTCGGGCAGCGACGAGGCGGCGACGTCGAAGCGCAGATGCACCGCGCTCGACACCTTGTTGACGTTCTGTCCGCCCGCGCCCTGCGCGCGCACGGCAGTGATCTCCACTTCCGACTCGTCGACAACGACGCTCATGCGCCGCTCGTCACGCGACGCGGACGGGCACGCGCGGCGCGCGCGCACACATCAGCTCGTAGCCCACCGTTCCGGCGGCGTGAGCGACCTCGTCGATCGACAGCACGACGCCGTTGTCCGCGCGGCCCCAGAGCGTCGCCATGCTGCCGACTCGCGCGTGCGGCACGGGCGTGAGGTCGACCGTGATCATGTCCATCGAGACGCGACCGACGATGCGTGTGCGCACGCCGTCGACGAGCACCGGCGCACCGCGCTCGTTGCCGCCCGGTGCAACGCGCGGATAGCCGTCGGCATAGCCACAGGCGACGACGCCGATTCGCATCTCGCGCTCGGCCGTGAAGCTCGAGCCGTAGCCGACGCTCGCGCTGGCGGCCAGCGTCTGCACCGCGATCAGCTCGGCGCGCAGGGTCATCGCCGGCTGCAGTCCCCAGTCCTCGGCGCTGTGTACCGGATGGTCGGGCGACGAGCCGTAGAGCAGGATGCCCGGCCGCACCCAGTCGCTCGCCGAAGCGGCGAGCCGGGCACCGAAGCGCAGCGTCGCGGCGCTGTTGCAGATCGAGCGTTCGCCCGGCAGCTCGGCAGTCGCGGCGTCGAACGCAGCGAGCGATTCGTCGACCGCGGACGCGTCGGGCGCGTCGGCGTTCGCGAGGTGCGTCATCAGCGTGATCTCGCTCACCTGCGGCAAGGCGTCGAGGCGCAGCCACGCGCTGCGGTAGTTGGCCGGCGCGAAGCCGAGCCGGTTCATGCCGCTGTTCAGCTTGAGAAAGACACGCTGCGGCAGCCCGGTCTTGTGCGCGGCGAGCCAGTCGATCTGTGCTTCATGGTGAACCGTGTGCCACAGGTTCAGGCGCGAACAGGTGTCGAGGTCGCGCGGACCGAAGCAGCCTTCGAGCAGCAGGATCGGGCCGCGCCAGCCGAGATCGCGCAGCAGTTCCGCTTCCGCCGGATCGAGCAGTGCGAAGCCGTCGGCGCCCTTCAGCGCGGGGTAGACATTGCCGATACCGTGGCCATAGGCATTGGCCTTGACGACCGCCCAGACCCTTGCGCCTGCCGATGCGCGGCGCGCCACGGCGAGATTGGCCGCGAGTGCGTCCGCGTGGACGAGCGCTTCGATCGGGCGCGGCATGGCGGAATTCTGCCAGCCGCGAGATCGGTCGTGCCGCGCGGGCCCGAGCGCAAAAACCCGCGTGCTATAACCGCCGCCGCAGGAGACAAGGGTGGACACAAGCTCCATCCACGCCGACACACGAAGCGAATGAAAAAAGGCTTCTACTCGATCATGTCGGCGCAGTTCTTCAGCTCGCTGGCGGACAACGCATTGCTGGTGGCGGCCATCGAATTGCTCAAGACGGGCGGTGCGCCGTCCTGGCACATCCCGGCATTGACGCCGGTGGCCGCGCTCTTCTACGTGATCCTGGCGCCGCTCGTCGGCGCCTTTGCCGACGCCGTGCCCAAGGGCACCGTCATGTTCGTCTCGAATGCGATCAAGGTCATCGGCTGCCTGCTGATGCTGTTCGGCGCCAATCCCTTGCTCGCCTATGGCGTCGTCGGCCTCGGCGCGGCGGCGTATTCGCCGGCCAAGTACGGCATCCTCACGGAACTGCTGCCGAACTCGCAGTTGGTCAAGGCCAACGGCTGGATCGAAGGACTGACGATCCTCTCGATCATCCTCGGCGTGCTGCTCGGCGGCCAGCTTCTCGGCCACGTCGTGTCGCGCCACCTGCTCGCCTTCGACATCCCGATCTTCGACACCGGCATCAGCACCGCACCCGAAGCGGCGATCGCCGTGATCGTCACGCTCTACATCGTCGCCGCGCTGTTCAACCTGCGCATCCCACGCACCGAAGCGCCGCTGCAACCGCTGGCACACAGCATCGGTGCCCTGATCCGCGACTTCTCGAACTGCAACGCGCGCCTGTGGAACGACAAGCTCGGCCAGATCTCGCTGGCGACGACGACCTTGTTCTGGGGCGTGTCGAGCAACCTGCGCGTCATCGTCTTCGCCTGGGCCGCAGCAGCGCTCGGCTACACGACGACGCAGGCCTCGACGCTGGTCGGCGTCGTCGCCATCGGCACCGCCGCCGGCGCGATCCTGGCCTCGATGCGGGTGCGACTCGACCAGGCGACAGGCGTGATCCCGCTCGGCATCGCGATGGGCGTGCTCGTGATCGGCCTCAACGTGATCACCAATGCCTGGCTCGCCGCCCCGTTCCTGATCATGCTCGGCGCGATCGGCGGCTACCTGGTGGTGCCGATGAACGCGCTGCTGCAACACCGCGGCGCCAACCTGATGGGTGCCGGCCGCTCGATCGCGGTGCAGAACTTCAACGAGCAGGCCTGCATCCTGGGCCTCGGCGCGTTCTACACCGGCATGACGCGCTTCGGCCTGCAGGCCTTCACCTCGATCGCGGTGTTCGGCCTGCTCGTGGCGGTGACGATGTGGCTGATCCGCCGCTGGCACCAATCGAACTGCAAGCGATATCCGGTCGAGATCGCGCACCTGCTTTCGATCGCGCGTCTCGACAAGCATTGACCGTGCTGCATCCTGGCGCGAGCCGCGCGGCCGGGCTCGCCGCGCTCGCCCTCGTTCTCAACGCCCTGGTCTGGGGCACCTCTTGGTGGCCGTTCCGCTGGCTCGAGGCCGCGGGCCTTCATCCGCTCTGGGCGACCACGATCATCTTCACGATCGCATCGATGGTCATCGTCGCGGCCCGGCCGCGCGCCGCCGCCCAGGTGCTGACCACGCCGGCCCTGTGGCTGCTCGTCGTCGCGTCGGGAACGACCAATGCGGCATTCAACTGGGCCGTCGTCATCGGCGATGTCGTGCGCGTCGTCCTGCTGTTCTACCTGATGCCGCTCTGGACCGTGCTGCTGGCCCGCATCGTCCTGCACGAGCGCTTCACGACCGCGGCGACGCTGCGCATCGCCCTTGCGCTCACCGGCGCGGCGATCGTGCTCTGGCCACAGACCGCCGCGTCGGACTTCACGGCCCCGAGCCTGGTCGCGCAGTTGCCGCTGCCCCGCTCGCTCGCCGACTGGCTGGGTGTCGTCGGCGGCTTTTCGTTCGCATTCAACAACGTGATGCTGCGCCGCGAGGCCGGCCGACCCGAGGAGGGCCGCGCGCTGGCGATGTTCATGGGCGGGGCGATCGTCGCCGGGACACTCGCGCTCGCGCTCGCAGCCAACGGGCAGGCGCCGTGGCCACCGGCGCCAAGCGTCGGCTGGCTGGTGCCGATCGCGGCGCTCACCGTTGTGTTCCTCGCCAGCAACCTGGCCCTGCAGTACGGCGCGGCGCGACTGCCGGCAAACCGCACGGCGGTCGTCATGCTCACCGAAGTCGTGTTCGCGTCGAGCTCGGCCGTCGCGTTCGGCGGCGGCATGCTGACGCCGCAGCTCGCGATCGGCGGCGGCCTCATCGTCGCCAGCGCCGTGCTCGCCGCGCTGACGCCTGCCGAGCAGCTCTGAGGCCGGGGCGCTACCATCGATCGTTCCCCTTCCACGCGAGGACGCGATGGCCAAGACACAGCACGACATCTACGACTTCGAAGCCCTTTCCATCGACGGGAAGCCGGCACATCTCTCGACGCAGCGCGGCAAGGCGATGCTGATCGTCAACACCGCGAGCCAGTGCGGGCTGACGCCGCAGTTCGCCGGCCTCGAGAAGCTGTGGGAGCAATACCGCGACAAGGGCCTGGTCGTGCTCGGCTTTCCGAGCAACCAGTTCGGTGCCCAGGATCCGGGCTCGAACGACGAGATCGCGTCGTTCTGCCAGGTCAACTACGGCGTGAGCTTCCCGATGATGAGCAAGGTCGACGTCAACGGCGACAAGGCGCATGCGCTCTGGAAATGGCTGAAGGCCGAGGCCCCGGGCATCCTCGGTACCGAGACGATCAAGTGGAACTTCACCAAGTTCCTGATCGGCAAGGACGGCAAGGTGCTCAAGCGCTATGCGCCGACCGACTCGCCTGAGTCGCTGAAGGGCGACATCGAAGCCGCACTGGCGGCCTGAAGGGGCCGCGCGAGCCATGTTCGAACACGTCGAGCCGTTCGCCGGCGATCCGATCCTGAGCCTCAACGAGGACTTTCAGAAAGACCCGCGCCCGCACAAGATCAACCTGTCGATCGGCATCTATTTCGACGACGCCGGGAAGATCCCGGTGCTCGATTCGGTGCGCCGCGCCGAAGCGATGGTGGTGGCGCGCAACGCGCCCAAGCCCTACCTGCCGATCGAAGGTGCCGCCAACTTTCGCGAGCAGGTGCAGTTGCTGCTGTTCGGCGACGGGCATGAAGCGCTGGCGAGCAAACGCGTGGCAACGATCCAGTCGGTGGGGTCGAGCGGCGGCCTCAAGGTCGGCGCCGACTTCATCGCCCGCTGGTTGCCCGGCAGCGAAGTCTGGGTGAGCGATCCGAGCTGGGAAAACCACCGCTCGATGTTCGAAGGGGCCGGGCTCGCGGTTCACACCTACCCGTACTACGACGCCGCCACCGGCGCGCTCGCGTTCGATGCGATGTGCGAGGCTTTGCGACGGATCCCGGCAAAGAGCGTCGTGCTGGTGCACGCCTGCTGTCACAACCCGACTGGCGTCGATCTCACCCGCGCCCAATGGGACGCCCTCGTTCCGCTGTTCGCCGAACGCGACCTCCTGCCCTATCTCGATCTCGCCTACCAGGGCTTCGGCGACGGCATCGCCGAAGATGCCTACGCCGTGCGTGCGCTCGCGGCGGCGCGGGGCAAGGACGGCCGGCCGATGTCCTTCATCGTCGCCAACTCGTTCTCCAAGAGCATGAGCTTGTACGGCGAACGTTGCGGCGCGCTCAGCGTGGTCTGCGCCGATGCCGGCGAAGCCGTCAACGTGCTCGGCCAGCTCAAGTTCACGGTGCGCCGCAACTACTCGAGCCCACCGATCCACGGCGGCCAGATCGTCGCCGCGGTACTCGGTGAGCCGGCGCTGCGCGCTGACTGGGAAGTCGAGCTCGGCGCGATGCGCGAACGGATCCAGGCGATGCGCAAATCGCTTCATGCCACGCTGGTCGCGAAGATGCCGGGCCGCGAATTCGGCTACTTCCTCAGCCAGCGCGGCATGTTCAGCTACACCGGCCTCAGCCCGAAGCAGGTCGATCGGCTGCGCGAGGAATTCGCCGTCTATCTCGTGCGCTCGGGACGTTTGTGCGTGGCGGGGCTCAACACCGGCAACGTCGAAGCGACGGGCCTGGCGATGGCGGCCGTGCTCGATGGCTGAGTCGAGGCCGCGGCTGGCGGCTCATCCCGTCGCGAAGCGCCGCGCCGCGTAGAGCGCGAGGCCGGTCGCGACGCTCGCGAAGCGGTCGCCGCGCACTGGTCGCGCTGCCGGAAACGCCTGCTGAAGGCGATCGGCGAGCAGGCGAAGTCCCGTGGAGCCGCCGGTGAAGTACAGCGCGTCGATCCGGTCGGGGCCGAGGCCCGCCTGGGCCGCGGTCGTCTTTGCCGCGGCGACGATGCGGTCGAGGTCGGCGTCGAGCGCTTCGCGGGCCCGCGCCTCGTCGAAGCCGGCACCCAGCCCGGACTCCACCTGGCCAAGATCGATCTCTGTCGTTCCGCCTTCGGCCACCGTGATCTTGGCGCTTTCGGCGCGTGCCAGAAGTTCATGGCCGAGCCGCTGCGTCACCACGCTCATCAGGCGCCGATGCTGGGCGGGATCGGCGTAGAAGGAACGCATGCCGCGCAACTCGGCGACGCGTGCCGGGTTGTAGACCGTGTTGATGAGGTGCCAGGTGGCGAGATCGAAATAGACGGCGCTCGGCACCTCGCGCGCCGGCGCGTCGGGCGTGGCGACGCCGAAGCCGCGGTAGCCGAACAGCGGCAGGACGCTGGCCAGCTCGAC
>JBDTNU010000151.1:0-8070 GCA_039933535.1 Caldimonas sp.
GCTCTCGGTCGCCTATGGCCTCTTCTTCGGCAATGTCGTGCTGCTGCCTCTCTGGTTGCAGCAGTACATGGGCTACACCGCCACCTGGGCCGGCCTGGCGACGGCGCCGGTCGGCGTGCTCGCCATCATCCTGTCGCCCTGGGTCGGCAAGAACGTGTCGAAGATCGATCCGCGCAAGCTCGCCACCGTCGCCTTCATCGGCTTCGGCATCGTGCTGTGGATGCGATCCCGCTTCAACACCTCGGCGGACTTCGAGACCATCCTCATCCCGACCGTCCTGCAGGGCGCAGCGATGGCCTTCTTCTTCATTCCGCTGCAGGCCGTGATCTTCTCCGGCCTGACGCCCGACCGCATGCCCGCGGCAGCCGGCCTGAGCAACTTCGTGCGCATCACCGCCGGTGCGATCGGCACATCGATCTTCACGACGGTCTGGGAAAACCGCGCGATCCTGCACCATTCCGAAATCGCCGAGACGGTGAACCGGGGCAACAGCGCGGCGTCGCTGGCGCTCAACCAGCTTGGCGCCAGTGGCTACGACAGCAGCCAGTCGCTGGCCACCGTCAACCGCCTGATCGACCAGCAGGCCTACACGATGGCGGCGACCGACCTGTTCTTTCTTTCGTCAGCCCTGTTCATCGCCCTGCTCGTGTTCGTCTGGCTGACACGGCCGACGATCGGTGCCGGCGGCGCGGCGGCGGGCGGCGCGCACTGACGATCGGGGGTCAGGCCGGCGTTCCGCCTCCGTCACCCGACACTTGAACCTCTTCGGGTGG
This sequence comes from Caldimonas sp., assembly GCA_039933535.1. GTDB lineage: Bacteria > Pseudomonadota > Gammaproteobacteria > Burkholderiales > Burkholderiaceae_C > Schlegelella_A. Next base: position 774 of record JBDTNU010000151.1, read on the forward strand.
GCACGCGCCAGATCGCTTCAAACATTCCTTGGGCCGCTTCAAGACGCAACCGACGCGTCGGTTGCATGGATCTACAAGCGCATCGGCCAAGTGAACCATTTGATCGTCGCGCTGGCGGCGCTTGGAATCACGGGCTGTCGCTCCTTTCAAGCGAGCTTCTTCCCTTGATCGAGACTTGTGGAGTTCCGTTCGAAGGCCTGAGCGACGTGCCTCTGCCGGGCGATTTTGGCGCGCAGGCAGAGCGGCCTGGACCCGTCTCTAGAACGCTTAAGAACGTTGCGCACGCGTTTCAAGACGTGCTGGCGTCTCTTGTCGAAGATCCCTTCCAGTCAACCACTGGAGTCCCTCATGCCCCGTTTCATGATCGAACGCGCGAGCACCGCCGTATTCGATGTTCGGTGCGTCCAGGAGCAGCAGGCGAACGGGCATCGCTCCGCCTGCCCGTCGGACGCGGCGGCCACGGTCCAACCCTCCGCCTGAAAGGAACGAACCGCCATGACATCGAAGAGGGAAACGATCGGCATCACCAAGGAGCCCGAGCGGCTCTGGTACGGCTGGCCGAACATGTCGAGACGCGTCAGGGAGCTGTCGCTGCCCAACCTGCGCATGGCGTCCCGCGTCGAGAAGGATTTCAAGTCGCAGGTCGAGCTCATGTCGCAGACGAAAAAGAACGCCGTCTGGGAGTGGGCGTTCGACTTCGCGTCGTTCGAATTCGAGTTTTGTCTCCTCGTCGGCTCGAACAAGACCATCCTCGGCTCGGCGCAGATGAACGTCATCGCGCTTCCCGATCGCCCGGCCATCCTGGACAGTCTGCGCACCCGCAGCACGCTCGTCACCCAGGCCGAGATCGACCAGTACCTGAAAAAGGCGGAGCAGGCGGCCGCGGGACGCGGCGAGATCCGCAAGATCGACGAAGAGATCCACAAGCTCGAGCGGGATATCGAGGATCGCTATCAGTACATGAAGGCCATCATGCCGAAGAAGCTCGACGACATGGACTTCACCGAGATCCGTACCTCGCTCGAGCCGTTCGCGAAGACCCTGGGCAAGGAGGCGCTGGTGAACGTGCGATTCCTCTACGGCGTCGACGCCGGCTGGGCGGTCAACGTGCTGATGTCCGCCTATCTCGCGCAGGGCGCGAAGGAACCGCTGCCCGGCATCCCCTCCGTCGTGCTCGAGAAACTGCGCACGGAGTGGAACGGCGGCAAGGGCAAAGCGGATCTCAAGCCTCTGCGCAAGTACGTCGGCGCCTGGGTCGACAAGCACGTCATGCCGGGATGGATCAGGCAGCAGGTCAAGTTGTGTGACGCATCGATCGCGGAAGACAAGCGAAAGAACGCCGCGAATCTAGTCCTGAGGACGAAGATGCTGCGTCATTGAGCAAGATGCTTGGCTGCGCACCAGCAACGAGCAGATCGCCGGCGAATACGCGGTGCCGCGGCAGATCCTGAAGGACATTGGTGCCGCGCCTGCCGCCTGGGCGGCGAGGCCTGAGCCGCGGCCGCTTCAGGCCGGACTCGATGATGACCGTCAGGCCGCCGGCACCGCTTCAAGCAATCGCCAGCAGCAAGTCAAGCCCTGTCCCTTCGTCGCCGACTCGATCACGGCGCCGTGCCCCCGGCCGAGCAGTACACGCTGCCCGGGTAGCACGAAGTAGTCCTTTTCGTCGCCGCGGCGTGTTAGCCAAGCGCAACCCCCGAGCACGGTCAGCTCGCCGGGTCTTCCGCCCAGGTGCACCGCCGTGCCTGACGGCAGCCACTGACCGCCGCATCGGGCTCGACAGCTTGGCACAGTCCGTATGTCAGTCTTGTCGTCGAGCCGGGCCGGCGTAGTCTCTCCGGCGTTGTCGGAGTCGAGAGCGGCGTGGCAATCTGCAATGAAGTCTGAATCTGACATACCGAAGAATCAAGTGGCTCGCGACAGGATTGAGGGGAGAGGCAAAGCCTCTCATCCTCGCAAACGCGTCGCCGAGCTGATGGGCGCTGCCTGAGCGTCCGACAGGGTCCTACCGTGACGCCGGTTGGCGATCGCACGAGACCTTCGAGTTCCAATCCGAGAAGCTGCCATTTGGGTTCTCTGCCCAAGCCCACGCGTGCAGCTCGTAGAAGGCAGGCAAGGCGTACCGATTGGGCTCCGCGACGAAGTTGGCGAGATGGCCGTCCACCGAAGGCGCAATGCCGGGTCCGTTCTTGGCCGCCCATTCGCTCGCCAGAACGATGTACTCGACACCGACGAGACGGAACTTGCCGTTGACGAGCGGCTCGTAGATCAGCATTTCGGGCTCATCGGCTTTGAGAACACCGTCGTGCAATCGGTCGGGCTTCAGGAAGTGGACACCCATGGCACCGTCGCTTGGCCCGCTCACGCACGGGGTCGCCTGAATCCAGCCCTCTCGGAGCGCGTCGCTGATGTTGACGAACCTTGCAGTCGCATGACGCACTTTCTCGACCAGCGGGGATGAGTCGCCCTGTGACGGGGCTGACCCGTGCTGGTGCGCATGCGCCGAAGTCTCGGTCGCGCCGGCGGCGGCGCAGAGTCCAGTCGTGAGCGCGATACACAGGACGCGCCGAAGCAAGGGGAGCAAGGGGCCGGATCGCTGCGAGCGATGGCTGATGGATTCGAGGATCACTTTTTTCTCCTGCCGATCGATTCGTTCCGGCGTGAAGGGTTGTGGGAAGGCCGACCTTCGAGATCGGCGCGGCGACAAGCGGGTCAGCGATAGAAATAGGGATCGAGAACCGAGACCTCGGTGATGCTGCCGACGGGCATTTGGCTCAGGTGCGCGACCTCGCGGATCGCGTCAGGGGAAGGGCCGTCGTAGACGCAGTAGGTTCGCGTCTTGTCGGGGCTGACATACGAGTGCAACCAGGTCACTCCCTTCTCACCATTGACGGCGGCGATGCGCGCGCAGAGCGCCGCACCTTCTGCGTTCATCGGCACCGCCAGGCCAGTCGGGAAGGAACGTTCGATCATGAAACGGGGCATGTGGATCTCCAGTGGTCAAGGGAAGGGATCTTCGGCAAAGGGCGCCAACACGTCTTGAATCCCGTGTGCAACGTTCTTAAGCGTTCCAAAGGCAGGTCGAAACGGCTGCATGCGCGCCAAAATCGCTTGCCTGGGCCAGGGGCGTATCGCTCAGGGCTTCGGACGGAGCACCAATGTCAGACGAGACCTATCGTTTTCTATCGGCCGAGATCCAGACCGGGCAGCGCCTGCTGCGCATGGACGGGCGCGAGTGTCAGGTTGGCACGCGGGCGTTCGACCTGTTGCTCGCGCTGATCGAGCGGAGAGACCGAGTGGTGCCAAAGGGCGAACTGCTGGACATCGTGTGGCCACGCATGGTGGTCGAAGAGAGCAACTTGCCAGTGCAGGTCAGCAGTCTGCGCAAGTTGCTTGGTCCACGGGCAATTGCCACGATCCCCGGACGGGGCTACCGCTTCGTGGCCCCGCTCGTCGATGTTGCAGCCGACGGCGAGGCGCCCGCGGACGAACCGCCGTCACCCCCGGGAGACGCCGACCTGCTGTTCACGGGGCCAGCGTTGTTCGGACGCGCCGGCGAGGTGGCCCTGCTGACGAGGCTGCTTCAGACGCAGCGTCTCGTGACGTTGGTGGGCGCCGGCGGGATCGGCAAGAGCCGGTTGGCGCAGGTCGTCAGCGCGGCCCAGGTCGGCCAATTCCGCGACGGCGTGTATTTGATCGAGCTGGCCGGCCTCGTCGATCCGGCGCTGCTCGTGCATGCCCTGGCGCGACCGCTGGGCTTGAGCGTCCCCGATCGCGAGGCAGGAGTGCGAAGCCTCGTCGATGCGTTGGCGGGTCGACAGATGCTGCTGGTCCTTGACAATTGCGAGCATCTGCTCGCGCCCCTGGCAGTGATCGTCGAACGTCTGCTGGACGCCGCGCCCGAGGTCCGGGTGCTCGCCACAAGCCAGGAGCCGCTTCGCGTGCAGGCCGAGCAGCAGGTCCGTCTCGAGCCGCTGGCAGTGCCGGACGGCGCCTCGGTGCCCGGCGCCCGCGGCTACGGCGCAATCGTGCTGTTCGAGTCACGCGTGCGCGCGGCGGCTCACCACTTCGAGATCGCCGACGCCGATCTGCCGCTCGTGATCGATCTGTGCCGGCAGCTCGACGGACTGCCGCTCGCGATCGAGCTGGCTGCGGCGCGGGTACCGCTTCTCGGCTTGCGCAGAGTGCACGCCCGCCTACACGAGCGCTTCTTGCTGCTCACGGCCGGAACGCGCACGGCGTTGCGTCGCCACCAGACGCTTCGCGCGGCGATGGACTGGAGTCACAGCCTGCTCGACGAGCCGCAGCGCGCCGTGTTCCGCCGCCTCGGGGTATTCAGCGGTGGTTTCACGATGGAGCTCGCGCAAGCGGCGTGCGCGGACGACGAGCACGACGAGTGGACGGTGCTCGAGCAACTGGCGGCGCTGATCGACAAGTCGCTGGTGGTGGTCGATGCCGCCGAGCCCGTTCGCTACCGACTCCTCGAATCCGCGCGCGCATTCGCCCTCGAGCAGCTCGCCGGCGCAGGTGAGACTGTCGGGCTCATGCGGCGGCATGCCGAAACGATGTTGGCATTCCTGCGCCGCGCCGACGATGGAAACATGGACAGCACCTTGCGCAGCGACGAGTACGCGGCGCTTGTGCTGCCCGAACTCGACAACTTGCGCGCGGCCCACGCGTCGGCCTGCGATGAGAGCGGCAATCGAGCACTCGCGATCGGCCTGGCAGCGCATGCGGGCCCGTTGATCAACCACAGCACCGAGTTCGCCGAGTGGCTGATCGCGCAGCGACCCCATGTGGTGCCCGGCGCCGTCGACGAGGCGACGGCGGCCCGTTTCTGGCGCGCCAACGCCTCCAGCAACATGCTGGGCCAGCTGACGATTCGCGAACTGCTCGACGCGGCGCAGCGCGCCGTCGCCGCCTACCGCAAGCTGCGCCGGCCGCGCAGACTGTTCGCGGCGCTTCGCCTGGCCGCCATCTGGCAAAAGTGCACCGACGACGTGGACGGTGCTCGCGCCTCGATCGACGAGGCGACAGGTCTGATCGAATCCGACTGGCCTGCCGAGTTCCGCATACTCGCGCTGCGCTTTCACGGTTGGGTGAGCCGGGTCGCCGGCAACCACGAGGCTGCGCGACTGCATTACGCCGAAAGCATCGCGCTCGCGCGCCAAGCGGGCGATTGGCGGCTGGAGGTGATCGAGCGCTTCTACGCAGCAGACCTACGCTGGGAGATCGGCCAACGCGACGAAGCGGCACGCGACTTGGGCGAGCTTCTCGAAGCGCTGCGGCGACAGCCGGCGACCGACTTCGAATTGGTCGAGGTGATGTCGACACGGGTCGCCATCCTGGGCGAGAGCGGGCGAATCGACGAAGCAGCCGCGGCGGCCGGCGAGACCCTGCTGGTGATGCGCAGGATGCCGAAGTTCAGATTCGAAGCATATGCCCAGTTGCTCTGGCGTCTGGGCCGCATCGAGCCGGCGGCGCGCGTGCTCGGTGCGCTGGCGGCCCGTCAGCGAGAGGGTCGAGAACAACGGCAGATCAACGAGTTGCGCATTGCGCGGGCGACGTTGTCCGGGCTGGAGATGCTCATGCCTGCCCCCCAGCTCTCCGATGAGATGGCAAGGGGAGAGAGTCTTCGCGAATCCGATGTCTGCGGGCTGGTAGCCGAGGCACTCGGGGTTCAGTGCGGCCAGAGCCAAGACTCGGAGCACGCCGAACTCCCTCTGCGAGCGAGCACGCTTTAGATCGTTTCAAGCATTCTTCACGTCACTTCAGGACGGAACCGACCTGCCGGCGCAGAGTACCTCTCCTTGCATGCACCCACCGGTGCATCTGGAGAGTCGAATGAATTGCTCGATCAAGTCCACTCCCTTTGGGGAATTCGTCGCCGCAGGTCCGGACTCGCGCCATGCATTCCGTACTTCATCGCAGGCAGCTCGCCTACGCGGAATCCGCCGCGTAACTTCGCGCCAAGCCGACACCGAATGTCGGCCCGCCGCGCGGGAATCGAGCGGCCCTTGTTCCGTCAAAGAGGGATTGCACATGAACGCATTTGTCCGTTGTCTCGCGACCGCCGGTTTCGGCGCCGTCCTTTCCGTCTCGCTGGTGGCGCCGTCGCACGCCGCCGACGCGCCCTGAAAGTCGATCGGCTACGTGCAAGCGCGCGTCGTCGAGAAGGCCGACCAGGGCGTCGATGCCTTGCGTGACTACATCTTCATCACGCGCGGCATCCACCAGCTCGACATGGCCGAGGTCGCCGAATCGCTCGACAGCTGGCGCGCCAGCGCACGCTGCGCGAAGCTGGCTGCCGAGCAGGCGGCGTCGCGCGAGTCGGTGGCCATGAAGACGAGCCCCTGAGCCCGGGCGGGCTGCGCCGGAGCGCGATCCCTCTGGCTGCGCGTCGCCGCGCAGGTCAGAGCGGAAGGCGCCCGGCGTAGCCCGTCATCTCGAGATAGCCGCGTCCGACGCCTGCACCGCTTGCGTCGAGAAGCTGCGACAGGCCCTCCCAGTAGATGCCGCCGGTGCTGGCGCGGCTGTCGAGCTCCTGGTCGTCCTGCAGCGCCTTCACCGTGTAGCGGCCGACCGGTGTGGCGAGCGTCCACTCGACCGGATAGCGGGCCTTCGAGGCCGGGCTGGTCCAGCGCCTTCCGGGCGAAAACGAGAGCTCGGTGTTCGCGAAGTTGCGCGTCGCGCCGCCGAGCGGCCGGTGGCTGCCGCCGGCCCAGAGCGTCGTGCCGTCGGCGTGTCGCATGCGAAAGACGGTGAGGGCGGCTCCGTCGTCGAGGTTCATGCCGATCCAGTCCCAGCCGACGGCCTCGGCCTCGAGCAGCGCGTCGCTCCATTCGTGGTCCAGCCAGGCACGGCCGTTGACGTCGATCGGCGCGGCGCTGCCCAGCCCCAGCGTGCCGTGAACGACGAGCTGCGGCTCGCTGTAGTAGCGGCTCGAATGCGTCGCCTCGGGTCCTTTCTGCGACAGGCCCGCCACGCCTTGCATCAGCACCGGCTGCGTCGCGTCGAGCGCGAGGTCGAAGCGAAAGCCGGCCGTCTCGCTCGCTGCGACGGCGCGATAGCGGCTCGCTCCGTCGCGATGCTCGCGCACCAGGCGCCAGCCACGCAGCAAGACGTCGGTGTCCTCGGCCGTGGCGCCGGCGATGCCGAACCCGCTGCGCGCGATGCGTTGGTCGTGCAGCAAGCGCCGGTTCGCAAGATCGGTGACCGCGGCGTGCGCGAACACGAGCTGGGCGGCGCGAAAGGCGCTCGCCTCGGCACCGACGAGTCCGGTGGCGGCGCGAAAGAA
>JBDTNU010000152.1:0-8050 GCA_039933535.1 Caldimonas sp.
ACCTGCGTCAGGTAGTGGCGCAAGGCCGTCTCGCTTTGCCGCGCCAGCGCGGTGGCGAGCGTGTCGGCGCTGACGAAAGGGTTGCCGTCGCGGTCGCCGCCGATCCAGTTGCCCATCCGGAAAAAGCTCGCGATCGCGTGCCCGGGCAGCGCTTCTTCGACCTCGCGATAGAGCAGCGGAATCTGGGTCAGGAAGGTGGCGCGGTAGTAGCTGAGCGCGTTCTCGATCTCGTCGTCGACGGTCAGCTTGGCGCTTCGCAGCATGCGCGTCTGCCAGAGCTGCGTGACGCGCGCCTGGATCAGCGACTCGTTGCGCGCCAGCTCGCGTTCGCCGAGCTCGGCGCTGCGCGCGGCGAGCAGCTCGGCGATCGCGCGCTCGGCGTCGAGGATGCTCTTTCGCTGCACCTCGGTCGGGTGCGCGGTGAGCACCGGCGAGATCCAGGCGTGGTCCAGCGTCTCGGCGATGCGGTCGGCGCCGATGCCGCGGCGCGCCAGCCGCTCGAACGCGCCTTGCAGCGAGCCGCGCTGCAGATGGCCCTGGCGCTCGTGGACGGCGCGTCGGCGCAGGTGATGCCGGTCTTCGGCGATGTTGGCCAGGTGCGAGAAGTAGCTGAAGGCGCGGATCACGCTTACCGTGCGATCGCCCGAGAGGCTCGTCAGCAGCCGGTCGAGGGCGCGACCGGCGCGCGCGTCGCGCTTGAGGCGATAGGCCACCGAAAGCTGTCGAACGCGCTCGACCAGGTCGAACGCCTCCTTGCCTTCCTGCTCGCGGATCACGTCGCCGAGGATGCGGCCGAGCAGTCGTATGTCGTCGACCAGCGGCTGGTTCTTGGCCGCGGCGTCGGTAGCGGCGGTAGCAGGTTTTTTCCGGGGCATCGGCCCGATGATGCAGGAGACGTGCCTGCTAGCATGGGCCGATGGCCGAAAGCGTCGTCATCGCCACCCGGGAAAGCCGCCTCGCGCTCTGGCAGGCCGAGCATGTCCGCGCCTTGCTCCAAGGCCGGTTCGGCGACCCGGTTTCGCTTCTGCCGATGACGACCCGCGGCGACCAGATCCTCGATCGCTCGCTGGCCAAGGTCGGCGGCAAGGGACTCTTCGTCAAGGAGCTCGAGAACGCGCTCGAAGACGGCAGCGCCCACCTTGCGGTCCATTCGCTCAAGGACCTGCCGATGGACCTTCTGCCGGGCTTTGCGCTCGCCGCGGTGCTCGAGCGCGAGGATCCGCGCGATGCCTTCGTCTCCAACCGCCATGCGACGCTCGCCGACCTGCCGCACGGAGCGAGGGTCGGCACCTCGAGCCTGCGCCGCGTGGTGCAGCTCAAGGCCTTGCGCCCCGACCTGCAGATCGAGCCGCTGCGCGGCAATCTCGACACGCGCCTGCGCAAGCTCGACGAGGGCCAGTACGACGCGATCGTTCTCGCCGTGGCCGGCCTGGTCCGGCTCGGCCTGGCCGAACGGATCCGAACCCATTTCGACATCGCCCAGATGCTGCCGTGCGCCGGCCAGGGCGCGCTCGGCATCGAGACGCGCAGCGATGCGACGGCCCTGAACGAACGCCTCGCGACGCTGACGCACCGGCCGACCTGGCTGGCGGTGCTGGCCGAGCGGGCCGTGTCGCGCACCCTGGGCGGCAACTGCAGCGCGCCGCTCGCCGCGCACGCGATCTGGCGCGGCGAACGCCTGCACTTGCGCGCCGCGGTCGGCGATCCGGAGCGGCTCGACGCCCCTCTGCTGCAAGCCTCCGCCGAAAGCGACGGCGCCGACCCGCATGCTGTCGAGGCGCTTGGCACGAGCGTGGCCATGGACCTGCTGGCGCGAGGCGCAGGGGCGTATCTGGGCACCGGCGCGACGGCCGAGCCGTCTTCGCCCTCTTGATCGGAGCGCGTTTGCCGCGCGTCATCGTCACCCGGCCGGCCGCGCAGGCTGCGTCGTGGGTCGAGCGGCTCGTTGCGCGTGGCATCGATGCGACCGCCGTGCCGCTGATCGAGATCGCCGGCGCGCCCGATCCCGACGCCGTGCGCGCCGCCTGGGAGCGGATCGCCTCGCATCGACTCGTCGTCTTTGTGAGCGTCAATGCCGTGCTCCGGTTCTTCGCGGCGCGGCCGGTCGCCGCCGAATGGCCCATGCCCTTGCTGGCCGCGGCGCCGGGGCCCGGCACGGCCGAGGCCTTGCGTGCCGAGGGCGTGGCCGACGCGGCGATCGTCGAGCCGGCGGCCGATTCGCCACAGCTCGACTCCGAAGCCTTGTGGCAGCGCCTGTCGGCGCACGCGTGGCGCGGCGCGCGCGTGCTGATCGTCCGTGGCGATGGCGGTCGCGACTGGCTCGGCGAGCGCCTCGTCGAAGCCGGTGCCCAGGTCGAGAAGGTCGCTGCCTACGCACGCGCCCTGCCGAAGATGTCGGCCGAAGCACGGCGCGCTTTCGATACATGCCTTGCCGATCCGGCCGGCCACGTCTGGCTGTTCAGCAGCTCCGAAGCGATCGCCAACCTCGAGACGCTGGCCGGCGCGGCAGGCACTCATCGGTCGCGCGCCATCGCCACCCATCCGCGCATCGCCGCACGCGCGCGACAAGCGGGCTTTGCGAGCGTCTCGGAGGTGCCGCCCGGCCTCGACGCGGTGGTCACCTGCATACAATCGATGCAACCGTGAACGACGATTCTTCGCCCGCCGCCGAGCCTCGAACTGTCGTCACCATGCCCGCCGCTTCAACCCGCAGCGCGTCGCCCTGGCGCTGGGGTGCGCTGGTCGCGGTCCTGCTGGCGCTGCTTTCACTCGTCGCCCTTGGCTTCGCCTGGACCGCGACGCAGCGCGTGCGCAGCAGCGAGCACGAGCTGGTCAAGCGCCAGCAGGACAGCAGCGACCGCGTCGCCGAGGCACTGCTGCTGGCCCGCCAGGCGCAGGACGGCATGCGCGAGTCGACGGCCAAGGTCGCCCTGCTCGAGGCGCGCCTGAACGAAGTGGCGCAGCAGCGAGGACAGCTCGAGGACCTGATCCAGTCAGTGGCGCGCTCGCGCGACGAGAACCTGGTCTCGGACATCGAGTCGGCCACGCGCGCCGCCATGCAGCAGGCGGCCCTGACCGGCAGCGCCGAGCCGCTGGTCTCGACCCTGAAGCAGAGCGACGAGCGCCTGGCGCGCTCGAATCAGCCGCGGCTCGAACCGGTGCGCCGCGCGATCGCGCGCGACATCGATCGCGTCAAGGCGCAGAGCGTTGCGGACGTCGCGACACTGTCGGCCAAGGTCGACGAAGTGGTGCGCATGGTCGACGAGCTGCCGCTGCTTTCGGCCTCCGAGCCCCGTCGCGATCTCAGCGCCGAGGAGGACCCGACCGCCGAAGCAGCGCCGCAGCCGGGCACGCCGGCATCGGCGGCCGATGCCATGGGCGACTGGCTTTCGCGCGAGCTTGCCCGGGTCGGTCGCTTCGTCACCGACAACGTGTGGTCGCAAATACGTTCGCTGGTGCGCATCACGCGCATCGATCAGCCCGAAGCGATGCTGGTCGCGCCCGATCAGGCCTTCTTCCTGCGCGAGAACCTCAAGCTGCGCCTGCTCAACGTGCGCCTGGCCTTGATGGCACGCCAGTTCGGCGCGGCCCAGGCCGACCTCAAGTGGGCGCAGGGGGCGATCGAGCGCTACTTCGATCGCAGCGCCAAGCGGACCCAGACCGCCGTCGAGCTGCTCCACCAGGTCGGCCTGCAGTCGCGCCAGTCAGGCGTGATGCGGCCTGACGAAACGCTGGCCGCGCTCGCCGCCGCCGGCGGTGCACGTTGATTGCGGATGAAGTCTCCAAGCTCACTGCGTTCGCTGCCCCACGAGGCGGCGATGTCGGCCCTGGGGCGGCCCGGCGGGCGCCGCACCTGACCAGTCTCGCAACGCGATGCGCCTGACGATCTGGTTCGTGCTGCTGTTCGCCGTGGCCGTGGTCGCGGCCACGACGCTCGGCACGAACGACGGTCTCGCGTCGTTCTACTGGGGTTCATGGCGGCTCGACGTCTCGCTCAACCTGTTCCTGCTCGTGCTCGTCGGCACGTGCTTCCTGATCGTTACGGTGATCCAGGCGCTGAGCTCGCTGGTCGGCCTGCCGCGGCGGGCGCGTGAGTGGCGCGTGGCGCGGCGCGACAAGAGCGGCCAGGCCGCCTTGCGCGATGCCCTGGCCCAGTACTTCGGCGGCCGCTACACGCGCGCCCAGAAGTCGGCGCAGCGCGCGCTCGCGATCCAGATCGAGACGCCCGATCTGGCCCAGGACAACGAATTCACCGTGCTTTCGCATCTGCTGGCGGCCGGCAGCGCGCACCGCCTGCAGAACCGGGCGCTGCGTGACGAAGAGCTGCGTCGCGCCCTCGAGATCGCACAGCATCGCCCGGCCGCGCGCTCGGCCGAAGAGGGTGCGCGACTGCTTGCCGCCGAATGGGCGCTCGACGATCGCGACGCGCCTCGTGCGATGCAGCTGCTCTCGGAGTTGCCGGTCGGCGTGGCGCGCCGCACCCATGCGCTGCGCCTCAAGCTGCAGGCCGCGCGGCTCGGCCGCCAGCCCCAGGAGGCGCTGAAGACCGCGCGCCTGCTCGTCAAGCACCAGGGCTTTTCGCAGACCGCGGCGACCGGCCTGCTTCGCTCGCTGGCGTTCGAGGCGCTCGACAACGTTCACGATCTCGACCAGTTGCGGCGCCTGTGGAACGGGCTCGACGCCACCGACCGTCGCGATGCCTTCGTAGCTTCGCGCGCCGCGACGCGGGCCGCTTCATTCGAAGCCGCCGAGGAGGCACGCCTCTGGTTGCGTCCGTTCTGGGACCGCATGACCGAGCTTGCCAGCGAGGAGCGCACGGTCGTCGCCGGAGCGTTGGCGGGCGCCGTCACCGGCATCGGCGCCGAGTGGCTCCCGCGCCTCGAGTCGGCCTGCGCGGCCTTGCCGCGCGATGGCGTCGTCGCGCTGGCGGCCGGTTGCGCGCTGGCCGAGCGCGGCCTCTGGGGCAAGGCCAGGACGCTGCTCGAGCTGGCCGGCGCCGATGCGACGCTCGCCGCCGCACCGCGCCGCAAGGCCTGGATCGCGCTCGCCGATCTGGCCGCGCGCGAAGGCGATGCGGCCCGCGCCGCACGCTGCTACGAGTCGGCCGCCCGCCTCGTCTAGCGGGGCGCCGCTGCTATACTTTTGGGTTCGGGCGGCTGTAGCTCAGCTGGATAGAGTACTTGGCTACGAACCAAGGGGTCGTGGGTTCGATTCCTGCCAGCCGCACCAATGAAAACCAACGGGTTATGCGAGAGATCGCGTAGCCCGTTGCCCTTTCATGGCGACAGATGGCGGTCGTGTCAGCCTTCGATGACGTGCTGGCCCGCCTCGAATGAAATGGGCGGCGCCTCGCGGTCGAAGCTCACGCCGAGCGGGTCCTTGCCTTCGGCCACTTCCTGCAACTGACGTCTCAGCAATCGGCGCAGCATGCTGATGCCGCGGTCGCTCGAGGCGAGATGCTCTTCGGAGTGCAGGGTGATCGGCCCTTGACCGACCTGCGCTTCGTAATCGTTGGGTCGGGCGCGACGCTCTTCGGGCGTGAGATCGGCCCAGCGTCTGACAGTGGCTGCATCCTTGCCGCGCGGCAGCATCACGCCTTTTTGCGTGACCCGGCCGGCGGTATAGATGCGGTAGTGGGTGTCGTCGATGGGGATCGTCCAGCCGATCGTCTCGACCCGGCCGAACTTGCCGACGTGCGGATTCGGCACCACCCGCAGGGTCGGCATGCAGACCTCGGTGACGCGCTTGAACTGCTGTCCGTCCGGCAGGCTGCGGTGCGACACGACCTTGACGCCGAGCAGCGAATACTCGAACTTCACCTCCGGCATCATGTTCATGGTCGGCGTGAACTGCGTGCCGCTGAAGCTGCCGTGCAGGATCGGCACGTGGAACGGGTCGACCACGTTCTCCCAGTGCTGCAGCCAGTTGCATGGCACGATCACCGCGCCGCCGCTGCCGATGCTGGTGTCGTCGGCGTCGAGGAACTCGCCCTCGTCCATCACCTCGAGGCAGTCGTAGCGCGGCAGCACCGGCATCCTGTCGGGCGGCCCCATGTAGGCGAAGACGAGGCCGTATCGTTCCCGCACCGGATACCAGGGCTGGCGGATCCGGTCGCGATGCGTGCCGCCGCCGGGCTCGCACGGCTGGTCTAGGCAGCGGCCTTCGACGTCGAACAGCCAGCCGTGATAGCAGCAGCGGATGCCGCTCTCTTCGACGCGGCCGTTGTAGAGCGTGGTGCCGCGGTGGCAGCAGCGCGAATGCACAAGGCCCGGACGGCCCTGGCCGTCGCGAAAGAGGACGAGGTCCTCGCCCAGCATGCGTACCTCGCGCGGTGTTTCGCTGGCGTGGCCGGCGAGACCGACGGGATGCCAGTAGCGGCGCAGCAGCTCGCCCATCGGCGTGCCACGTCCCACTTCGGTCAGCGCGGCGTTGTGCGTGCCGTGCTTGAACAGATAGGCGTTGCCGGCCTCATGGGCCGCGTCGGGCAGCGACACGTCTCATCTCCGTGGTGGTCAGGCTGCGCACGATAGGCGATGCCTCGACGCGGTGACCGAGGGTCTCCACGGGGCGACGCTCAGGCCAGAAAGCCGCGCTCCCGCAACAGCGCGTGCAGCGCTGTCGAGTCCTCGGCAAAGCGGTCGGGGTCGTACTTGATCTTGCTCGTGTAGAACTGGGCCAGCGACGTGATGCCGTGCTCCTCCATGCGCTGGATCATCTCCTCGCCCATCGCCCGATAGCGGTCCCAGCCGCGCCGTTCGCGCTCGCCGAAACGCGCGTCGATCTGTTCGGCCGAGGGGCGCTCGTAGCGCTCGTCGTGGATCCACGCATCGGCCGGCAGGCGGTCGCGCTTGGCCGGCGCCTCGGCGGGCCAGCCGACCACCATGCTGGTGACGGGCAGGCAGTTCTCCGGCATCTCCAGGAACTCGGCGATCGCGGCCATCGAATGCAGCGTCGTGCCCATGTAGCAGACGCCCAGGCCGTGCGACTGGAAGGCGAGCGCGGCGGTCTGCGCCAGGATGACCGCGTCGAACGACGCGACGTGCCAGCTGATGAAGTCGGCGAAGCCGGGCCGCGCCTCGCGCTGCGCCAGCCACTGGCGCGTGCGAAAGGTGTCGGCGCAGAACGTCAGGACGAGCGGCGCCTGCAGCACCATCGGCTGGTCGAAATGCAGTGTCGCCAGATGCGCCTTGCGCGCAACGTCGCGGGTCTTGACGACCGAGACCATGTTGAGATTGCCGCTCGACGACGAGCCGGCGAGCGATTCGTGCAGCACGCGGTCGATCAGCTCGGGATCGATCGGTCGATCGAGGTAGGCGCGGATCGAGCGATGTGCCAGCAGCAAGCCGGACAGGTCGAGGGGCTTCATCGCGTCCATGACGCAGTGGGGATCAGGACGCGTCGAATCGATAGCTCGAGACCGCAGCGCCGCCGAAGAAATCGTCCTGGTGATAGACCCGCGTCGCGCGGTCGTCATGGGCAGCGCCTACCGCCACCATCAGCGGCAGGAGATGATCCTCGCGCGGGTGCGCCTGCCGCGCGCCGGGTGCCTCGGCCCAGCGTGCGAGGCGACCGTCGCGCTCGCTGCCCTGCACTGTCGACAAGGTCTCGGTCAGCCAGTCGTCGAACGCCTTCGAGGGCGCCTTCGCCGCCGGGCCGAGCATGCGCAGGTTGTGAAAACTGAGGCCGCTGCCAATGATCAGCACGCCTTCGTCGCGGAGCGGCGCCAGAGCACGCCCGAGCGCGAGATGCGCCTTCGGGTCGTAGCCGTGCTTCATCGAGAGCTGCACGACGGGAACGTCGGCTTCGGGATAGATCACGGCCATCGGCGCGTACATGCCGTGGTCGAAGCCGCGCTCTGCGTCGAGCCCGCACGCCACGCCGTCGGCTTGCGCGAGCGCCTGCACGCGACGTGCCAGTTCGGGCGAGCCGGGCGCGTTGTAGTGAACCTGATAGGTCTCGGGTGGAAAGTTGCTGTAGTCGTAGATCATTCCCGGCCGGGCGTTGCCCATGACCGTGAACTCGGGTTCTTCCCAGTGCGCCGAGATCATCA
>JBDTNU010000153.1:0-8002 GCA_039933535.1 Caldimonas sp.
GACCATCGAGGTCTCCAAGCGGATCCGCTGGGACATCGATCGCGACGTGATCCGCGGCCGCAGCTTCGACTTCAAGCAGACCTTTCTTCCCGACGGCCTCTCGCTGGCCGACGAGCTGAGCTTTCTCACGCCCGATGAGCGCCGCTTCATGAGCCAGGTGCAGGGCCGCACCTACGCCCGCATGTTCGGCATGATCGAGCGCTACATCGGCGCCAAGATGCTCGACCTGAGCCGCGACCACTGGCTCGGCGACCAGGTCGCGCTCGAGGCCATCGTCCGACTCACCGACGAAGAGCTGAAGCACCAGGAGCTGTTCCGCCGCATCGAGCTGCTGACCGCCGAGGACATGCCGCCCGGCTATCGCTTCGACATCGACGCCAACGAAGTGGCGGGCTTCGTGCTCGGCAAGCGCACCTGGGCCGTGCTCGCGCTGACCTGCCACATCGAGCTGTTCTCGCAAGCGCACTACCGCGCCAGCATCGGCGTCGCCGACGATCTCTCGGCGCTGTTCAAGGACGTGTTCCTGTTCCACTGGAAAGAGGAATCGCAGCACGCCATCGTCGACGAGCTCGAGTGGCTGCGTGAAGACGCCAAGCTCGGCTCCGACGCGGAGCGCGACGCGGGGGTCGAGGACCTGATCGCCCTGGTGGTCGGCGTCGACGGCATCCTGCAGTCGCAGGCCAAGGCCGACGCGGCGTACTTCAACAAGGTCTCGGCGATCGGCGACGCGAAGCAGGTCGAGCTGGTCGAGGCGACGATGCTCAAGGCCTATCGCTGGCAGTACATCGTCTCGGGCGTGCTCGAGCCGCGCTTCCAGAAGCTGCTCGGCAGCCTGGTCAGCGAGGCGCAGATGCAGCGCATCCTGGCTGCGCTGGGGCCTCTCATGTACGCCGTGCCGGCCGATGCGAAGGCGGCAGCGAGCATGGCGCACTGATCGAGGCAGGTGCGCTGGCGCGGTTCGAACATCTCAGTTCAGCCGCGCCTGTGCCGCCGCACGCATCAGCTGCTCGTTCACCGGGTTGGCGCGGACGAAGCTGTCGTGGAACGGTTCGGGCACCTGCGTCTGCAAGGTGCGGCGCACCCAGAGCGCGCCCTGCGAAAGCGCGGCGAGCGCCTCCGGCTCCTGTCCGGCGAGCCGCCAGGCGCGCCAGGCATTGAGCCATCGCTCCGCCGGGTACAGGTCGCCCGGCATGACGTCGTCGTCGAAGGCGGCGCTGGCACGCGCATGCAAGGCCGCATCGTCGGCGCGGCCCGCATCGACCGCGAAGCGCATGGCGCGGATGTGCCCGGCCAGCGCCGTGCCCGGCCAGCCGAGGCGATCGCTCTCGGCGATCACTTCGCGCGCGTTGATCAGTGCGGCGGCGGGCTCGAGCACCAGGCCATGGTCGAGCATGATCGAGGCGCGCAGCGTGCGCCGCCCGTTCTGCGCCATCAGCGCGTGCGCGTCCGCGATCAGGACCTGCGCGCTGCGGCCCATGCCGACGCGCATGCGCGCACGCATCTGCAAGGCCTTGGCCTGCATCCATTCGGGCGCACCGGCCGCGATCGCGGCATCGATCTCGCGCTGGGCGCGCGCGTGCTGGCCGAGATGGATCCAGGTGCACGCGACCTGGCAGCGCACCAGTGGCTTCCATGCTGCCATTTGGCCGTCGACCGCGGCCAGCGCCGGCTCGATCCAATTCAGAGCGTCGCCGTATCGGCCCGAGTCGCGCAGCGCGTTGTGCAGCTCGATCGGCACCGAGGCGGCGCAGCCGCTCGCCTCGTCGTGCGCGCCGGCCAGGCGCATCGCTTCGTGCAGCAGATCGATGGCCCGGGCCATGTAGCCGGCCGTCGCCCAGCTGATGGCGAGGTTGGCGAGCACCGTCGTTACGTCGCTCCAGGCGCCGATGCGCCGTGCCAGCTCGAGCGAGCGCTTGTGATAGGTGCGCGCCTCGCCGCCGCGGTCGGCGTTGTCGAGGACGATCGCCAGCTCGCCGTAGAAGTCGACCTTCTCGGCATCGGTCGCGTGCTCGGCGAACCAGGGCTGCAGCTGCTGCATGAGGGCGACGGCACCTTCGAACTCGCCGCAGAAGTGCAGGATCTGCGCAAGGCGGCGGCGCGCCTCGGAGCCTGTCGCTTCGTCGGCGGCGGCGTCGGCAAGATCGATCGCCTGCCGGCACAGCCGCTTCGCGGCCTCGATGTCGCCCTGCTCGTGCGCGAACGTGGCGCGCAGGCCGATAGCGATGCCGCGCTGCGTCGTGGTCGTCGCGGCGGCTTCGAGGCGGTCGTAGGCGACGGCGTCCAGGGCGCCGCGGTCGGCGGCCCACAGCGCGTCGATCATGACGCGCAAGGTCTCGAAGAGGGCGACGTCGCCCTGGTCAGCCTCGATCTGCGCGGCGCGAGAGAGAAAGCCCGCTTCTTCCTTGCGGCGCATCGCGTGGCGCGCCGCGTCGGCCGCGGCGTGCAGGGCGGCGCGGGCGCGCTGCGGCTGGCCTGACGCGATCCAGTGCGCGGCGACGCGCGCCGGCGCGTTGCCGTGCGCCTCGAGAAAGGCGGCGATGGCGCTATGCGAGTGCGCCGCGATCGGTGCCGGGATGCCGGCCAGCGTCGCTTCGAGCACGAGGTCGTGCGCGAACGCGAACTCGCGCAGGACCTGGGCTGCTTCGAGCTCGCGCCAGGGATCGGCCAGGGCGAGAGCGCGGGTGTCGAGCACCTGCTCGGCGAGCTCGATCGTGAAGTCGACGCCGGCGATCGCGGCGATCCGCGCGAGCGCGATCGCCGGCGCCGAGAGCTGGCGCAGGCGCCGCTCGATGAGGTGCTGGATGCTCGGCGGCCGAGGCAGGCCCTCGTCGAGCGAGCTGCTGGCGGTCGCGACCAGGTGCTTCAGGGTTTCGAGTGCATAGAGCGGATTGCCGCCGGTATGGCGAACGAGCAGGGGCGCCAGCCGGTCCGGGTCGTATCGGTCGAGCCCGAGCGAGGCCAGCAGCTCACGCATCGCCGGCTCGTCGAGGGCACCGAGCGCCACGTACTCGACCCGATGCGCTTCCTCGAGCGCGGCCGACAAGGCTTCGACCGCGGCGTCGCCCTCGGCGGGACGCTGCGCGAAGCCCCAGCGCAGGTCGCTCAAGCTCTCGGCGAGTACCAGTCCGCGCAGCATCTCGACGCTCGCGCCATCGGCGAAATGCAGGTCGTCGATGACCAGTGCCGCCAGGCCATCGCCCTGCGCACGGCGCAGGAGAGCTTCGACGGCGGTGTGCAGCGTCAGGCCGGGTCCGGACACGGCAGCCGGCCCTGCTGCATGACTCTCGATTTCCGGAAGCACCCGCGCCAGCTCGTTGCGATGCGCCGGCTCGAGCGTCGCCGGCGTGCGCGCGATCACGGCACGCAGCGCGCGGCCGAGACTCGCGTAAGGCACGCCGGCATCGCCCGGCCGCGCGGCGACGATCAGGACCTGCGCCGACGCGTGCTCGGCCTCGGCTGCGAACTCGCCGATCAGGCGGCTCTTGCCGAGCCCGGCCTCGCCGAGCAGCCAGAACGCACGCTGGCCGAACCAGGCGGCGCGCAGGCTCGCGCGCTCGCGGGCGCGACCCACCAGGCGCGGCGGCCGTAGCAGGCTGGTCGGGATGTCGCGCCGTGCGACCGCCGGCTGCGGCGCCGGCGCGGCGCGGATCGTCTCCATCAGCTCGCGCGTGCGCCGCGCCGGCGCTGCATCGAGCGCGGCGGCCAGCGCGGCGGCGTCGCGGTCGTAGGCGGCGAGTGCCGCGGCACGCTCGCCTTGCAGATAGTGCAGGTGCATCAAGCGGCGCGCCGCCGCTTCGTCGAGGGGATCGGTCGAGACCAGGCGCTGCGCCAGGACCGTGGCCTCGGCCAGCCCGCCTTCGCTTTCGAGCGCATCGATGCGGGCATCGTGCGTCTCGCGCCGGCGCAGCCGCAAGGCAGCACGCTGCGCGACCAGCCACTCGTCGAGCTCGTCGCAATCGGCGTAGCGCAAGCCGGCGAGCAGCTCGCCTTCACTGTCGTCGAGGTCGTGCGTGACGCCGGGCGCCAGCGCGAGCAGCTCGCCGCCCTGCGCCACGACGTCGGCATCGAGGCTGCGGCGCAGCCGGAACAGGCGCTGGCGCAGGACGTTGCGCGCGCTCTCGGGCTCGTGCTCAGGCCACAGCAGTTGCAGCAGCCGCTCGCGCGAGGTCGAGCCTTCGATCGCGACGAAGGCGAGCAGTGCCGCGTCGATCGGCGACAGCGACTTCAGCGCGCCGTCGCCACGGCGCACCACGGCGCCGCCGGCCAGCATCAGGTGCAAGGGTTCCAAGCCCGTCATCTGATGCCATCGTGGCCGGCGCGTCAATGGGCAACGCGCCTCATCAGGGCACCAGGCAGCCGCGCTGGTCGACCCCGCCGACGAAGCAGCCGCCCTTCAGGAAGTTCTTGCTCTGGGTGCAGACCGAGCCGGCGCTGGTGAAGGTGTTCGTCGCCGTCAGGACCGGGCCGAACGCCGGGCCTTGCCAGACCGAATCGATCGCGAAGCTGCCGGCGTTGTTCGAGAACGTGCTGTTCGTGATGAGCACCGAGGGTGGCAGGTACTGGGCGTCGGTGTCGTCGCCGACGAGCAGCGGCGCCGCGTGGCGGGCGGTGATCGGACCGCAGCTGGCTGGCCCGATCGCCGCGTCGCCCCCGGCGTATGCGATTCGCAGGTGGTCGATCTGCGAGCCGTTGCTGGTGCGCAGCCAGATGCCCGCCCAGTCGCCGGGGCCGGGATTCGTTTCATCGGAGGTCAGCGTCACCGGCTGGCTGGCGGTGCCGCGCACGACCAGGGCCGCGTTCTTGTCGACCGCCTGGCCGCCGTCGCCGAAGGTCACCATGGTCGGGCCGGTCGACCACTTCGCGAACTTGAGCGTCACGCCGGCTTCCAGCGTCAGCGTCATGTTCGGCACGAAGCTCGGCGCCAGGCCGCCGACGTGCACGCCCGAGGTGTTGAAACGGATCGGCAGCGTCGTGCGGATGTCGAGGTTGTCGAAGATGTTGGCGTTCTCGGTGACGAAGATCTCGTCGTGCTGGTTGCCGACCAGGACGGCGCCGGTCGGGATCGAGCCCAGCGCCATCGCCGGCACTTCGATCGGGTAGCCGACCGCGCCGCCCACGTACAGGATCGTCGAGTCGGCGGTGAAGGCGGCGTTGGAGAGATGAACGCCCGGCCCGGCCAGGTTCTGGATCTGCACGACATCGGTCTTCAGCAAGGGATCCGGCAGCGTGCTGCCGCCCTGCATCTGGATCGCCGCCGTGGTGGCGTTCGGCGCGGCGTCGCTGATCAGCGTGAAGCGGAGGTCGAGGCGCGAGTTCGAATTCAGCCCGCGCAGGCTGCGCCAGTGGTGCGTGCTGCCGGTGGCCACGCTCGAGCGGAACGTGACGAAGCCGTTGGTCCCGTCGTTGCCGGCGGAGACAAGGGTGGCCGTGGACGTGCCCGAAGTCGCGCCGCGCACGTCGATGCCGACGTTGTCGGCAAGCTCGACGATCGCGCATTTGTTGATCGTCACCGTCGCCGGGGCGTTGATCGCGATGTTGTTCGGAATCCGGTGCACCGTGCCGTCGCCGGCCCAGGTCTCGCTGGCGGCGATGTCGCTCGAATGCGTGACGACCGTGCCGTTCTCGGTGCCGCAGGCGAAGCTCGACGGCGCCGAGCAGGTGACCTGCACGTTCGTCACGTCGGCGATCGGCTGGTTGCCGGATGCGTTCGTGACGACGCAGGTCTGGGCCGGCGCCGACGGCTGCGTCTGGACCGTGACCGCATAGCTGCCGGTGCTGAGGATCGGCGCGGTGAACTGGAAGGCACCGTTCGCTGCGATCGGCAGTGCCTGCAGGTCGGAGGCCAGCACGAGGCCCGAGCCGACCAGGCCGGTGACATTGCCGCCGAGCTTGAGCGCGACCGGGCTGCAGGAGACGAAGAGGTTGGTGACGTCGGCACCAGCGATCGTGCCCGCCGCCGGGCCGCCCGCATTCGATCCCGAAACGCAGGTCTGCAGCGGCATGCCGGGGGAGGATTTCACCGTCACCGCATAGAGTGCGCCAGAAGCCAGCTCGATCGGGAAGCGGAAGGTTCCGACGTTGCCGACGACCAGGTCGTCGCCGCCGTTGTTCTGCAGCACGATCGTGCCGCCCGACGAGAAGACGGTGCCGCCGATGCTGAAGGTCGGCGGAGGCGGGGGAGGTGCCGTGGCCGCGGGGTCGGAGCCTCCGCCTCCGCATCCCGCAAGCACGAACAGCAACGCCGCGAGGGCGCCGGACTTCCACGAGGTGATTGACTTCGACATTGCTCGCTCCCTGGGCCGAAACACGATCAGATCGACCGTGCCGCGGTTTTAGGAGGGGGCCGTTACGAAGTCGTTACGCACCGAGGGCGCGGTAAGCCTGCTGCTTGAATTCGAAGGCGTAGGGATTGCCGAAGCCGAACCAGCGTTGTGTCATCAGCACCGCGGCGATGCCGATGCGCGGATTGATCCACCAGATCGTTCCGGCCAGGCCACCCCAGCCGACTTCGCCCAGCGCTTCGGCCGGATTGCCGGGGATAGGCCCGGTGGCGATCGAAGAGCCGAGCGCGAAGCCTCGCCCTTCCACGCGCGGCACGTTGGGAAACTGGACGCACAGGCCGGCCGGCAACTGGCTGCGCCACATGAGCTCGATGGTCTCGGCCTTGAGCAGGGTCGGGCCGCCGGGGATCACGCTCTGAAGCAGGCGAACGTTGTCGGCGAGCGTGGAGACGAGGCCGCCTCCGCCCGATTCGCGCGGCAACTTCTTCATGTATGCGCCGGGGTAAGGCTTGTCGTCGGCGCGAATCAGGCCGGGCTGGGTCGGGTCCATCAGGTTCACGCCCACGTACAGCGCGCAGAGGCGATCTCGCTTGGCCTCGGGCACCCAGAAATCAGTGTCGACCATGCCCAGCGGCTCGAAGATCCGGCGTTGCAGAACTTCACCGAACGACGCGCCGGACACGACTTCGACCAGCCGGCCCAGCACGTCGGTCGCGACCGAATATTCCCACTGCGTTCCGGGCTGGAACGACAGTGGAAGCCCTGCGAGCACCGTCATCATCTCGGCGAGCGGCTTGGTCCGGTCGGCCACGCCACGCTGGTTGTAGGCTGCGAACTGAACCGTTCCGGGATCGAAGATTCCGTACGAGAGCCCGGACGTGTGCGTCATCAGATGGCGAATCGTGATCGGCGACTTTGCCGGCTCGGTGTCGTCGATGCGCGTGGCGCCGGGACGCAGGACCTGCAGACCGCCGAGCTCGGGGATGAATGCTTCGATCGGATCGTCGAGCGCGATCCGCCCGTCTTCCAGCAGCAGCATGACGGCGCACGAGGTGACGAGCTTGGTGCTCGAGAAGATCCGGAAGATGTGGTCTTCGCGCAGCAAGGTGCCGGCTTCCTTGTCGGCATGTCCGTAGCAGAAGCGGTCGACGACTTCGCGGCCCTTGAGCAGCGCGGTCGAGACCGCGGGCAGGAACTGCCGGTCGACCTGCGCGCGCATCGCCGTGTGCAGGGCATCGAATTCGGAATGGGCCATGGGTTGCCGTGGTGAAGGGGTCGGTGGACGCCATTGTCGGCCGGCGTCCGATCGGCTGACCTTGCCGCGGGCAGGGACCCCGATTGCCCGTGGCAAGCGCCCTCGGTATGCTCGCCGAGACGAAGCCGAAAGGAGCGACGACATGATGTACGAGCGAGCACGAAGCGGCATGCCTTCCCGATCTGGCCACGCATCGCGCGTCCTCACTCCGCCGGCGCGGCCGGGCCTGGCCTGGCGGGAACAAAGCTCGTCGGGCAGTTTCCCGGCTGGCGCTCGCACGGGCTTCGACTTCGCGCGCGTTTCGGCAGCGCCGGCAACTACGGCGCAGCCGGCCAGCGCGGCGCGGCCCAAGCCTGCCTGCGCATGCGGCGGCAACTGCCCGAAGTGCGCCAATCCGACGGGCGAGTCAGGTGGCGGCCCCGAGCCGATGACGGCGGATGGCGGCGCCGCCGTTGCCGATGCTGGC
>JBDTNU010000154.1:0-7973 GCA_039933535.1 Caldimonas sp.
GGCTCCATCGCGATCATCGTCAGCAGCTGCAGCGCGTGGTTCTGCACCATGTCGCGCAGTGCGCCGGTGCGGCTGTAGAAGTCGCCGCGGGTGCCTACGCCGATCGCCTCGGCCAGCGTGATCTGGATGTTGGCGATGGACTCGCGACGCCAGAGCGGCTCGAACAGTGCATTGCCGAAGCGCAGTGCCATCAGGTTCTGCACCGCGGGCTTGCCGAGGTAATGGTCGATGCGAAAGGCCTGCTCTTCGCGGAATACGGAACGCACGACGCGATTGATCTCGCGTGCGCTCGTCAGGTCGTGGCCGAGCGGCTTTTCGAGCACCACGCGCACCCGTTCGCCGTTGAGGCCAGCCTCGCCGAGGCGGGCACAGACAACCGGGAACAGGTCCGGACTGGTCGCCAGGAACATGACGACGACGTCGGCCGGCGCGGCTCGGCCGACACTCGATGCCAGCCATGATTTCAGCGCGGCATAGCCGGAAGGCTTCGAAAGGTCGAGCGGCATGTAGTGGAGCAATTCGGCGAAGCGTGCGAACTCGTCGTCGCTTGGCCGCTTCGCTCCCTCGACCTCCTGGAAGCGCTCTTTGAGCCAGCCGCGATAAGCGTCGTCGCTCTGCTCCTGGCGCGAGACGGCGAGGATGCGTCCGCCCTCGGGCAGCTTGCCGTGCCGGAACGCCTGGAACAGGGCCGGCATGAGCTTGCGCCACGCCAGGTCGCCGGTACCGCCGAAGAGGACGAGGTCGAATGACATGGGTCAACAGGATACGATGCTTCATCGAACGCTTGCGGCCACGATCGGCCGCGCAGAAGCGCGCAACGCGAGGAGACCTGGATGAGTAGCAAGGTATGGGCCGCGTTCGCGGCCGGTTGGCTGTGCGTGGGCAGCGCGATGGCGCAGCAAGGCCAGGTCAACGTGATCTGCTCGGTGCAGGCCGACTGGTGCAACCTGATCCAGACCGTCTACGCGAAGACGACCGGCGTCAAGGTCAACATGTCGCTCAAGGGCTCCGGCGAGGCGCTGGCCCAGCTCATCGCCGAAAAGGCCAATCCGAAGACCGATGTCTGGTTCGGCGGCACCGGCGATCCTCACCTGCAGGCGGCCGAGCAGGACCTGACGCTCGAATACAAGTCGGCGAGCTTGCCGCAGCTTCACGAGTGGGCGCAGCAACAGGCCAGGCAATCGGGCTACAAGACGGTCGGCATCTATTCAGGGCCGCTCGGCTTCGGCTACAACACCGAGCTGCTGGCGAAGAAGAAGATGGCCATTCCACGCAGCTGGGCCGACCTGCTCAAGCCCGAATACAAGGGCGAGATCCAGGTCGCCAATCCGGCATCGAGCGGCACCGCCTACACGATGATCGCAACGCTCGTTCAGCTGATGGGCGAGGACAAGGCCTTCGACTACCTGAAGGCCTTGCACAAGAACGTCAGCACCTACACGCGCTCCGGCACGGCGCCGATCAAGGCGGTGGCGCGCGGCGAGACGGCGGTTTCGATCAGCTTCGTCCACGACGGGCCTGGCGAGAAGATGCAGGGCTTTCCGATCGAGACCGTCACGCCTGCGGAGGGCACCGGCGCCGAGATCGGCTCGATGTCGATCCTGAAGGGCGCGAAGAACCTCGAGGCGGCAAAGAAGTTCTACGAATGGGCACTGACGCCGCAGGCCCAGCAGTTCGGCGCCGCGTCGCACCAGTACCAGCTGCCGTCGAACAAGGCGACCCCGGTCGACCCGAACGTGCCCGACTTCAAGAAGGTCAAGCTGATCAACTACGACTACGCGAAGTACGGTGCCAGCGCCGAGCGCAAGCGCCTGATCGCGCGCTGGGAAAAGGAAGTGAACTCGCTGCCCAAGTGAGCCGGCGATGACGTTCGCCCGCCCGTGAAAGCCGGCATCCGGCGCGACCGTATCGGCCCGGCGATGGTCGCATGGACCGGTATCGGCCTGGCCGCGTTCCTGCTACTGCCCTGGTACCTGGCCAGCGACAAGAGCCTGTTCGAGTCGATGCGCAGCACGTTCGTCGCCGTCGATTCGGCGAGCGGCGTGCGCGAGGCGGCAACGCTCGGCAAGCCCTGGTTGTGGAGTGCGTTCGCGGCCCTCCTCCTGTGCGGCGCTGCTTGCCTCGCGCAGGGATCGAATCGGGGGCGACTCGCGGCGACTGGCGCCGCGATCGGCCTGTTCTGCATCCTCGCCAGCGGCTTTTCAATCGGTGCCAGCGGCTGGTCGTTTGCCTGGCTGGGCGCCGCGTTCGGTGCCTTGGCCGCGGGCCAGGCCGGCATCGGCCTGGGCGGGGCGACGACCTTGCTGGCGCTGCTGATGCTGCTCGGTTGCGGCATGGCCGCGACAGGACGCTTTCGCGGCGATGCCTTCGTCGCCTGCGCGGTCGTGCTGTGCAGCGCGCTGCTGCTGCTGTTCGTCGCGCTGCCCGTGGCTGTCGCGCTGGGCGGTGCCTTCCTCGACGACAGCGGCCGCTTTTCGCTCGCCGCGCTCGCCGAGCGGCTCGGCCATGAACGCATCTGGGGCCTGTCGTGCATGGTCGGTGGCGTGCGCTGCGGCGTCGCCTGGAACACGCTCTTTCTCGCCTTGCTGACGGCGTTCGGAACGACGCTGCTCGGCACCATGCTGGCGCTCGTGGCCGAGCGCGGCGCGCAGAAGCTGAAGGCGCCGGTCAACCTTCTCTCGCTGTTGCCGATCATCACGCCGCCCTTCGTCGTCGGCCTCGGCCTGATCCTGCTGTTCGGTCGCGCAGGCATCGTCAACCAGATCCTCGAGGCGGTCTTCGGCATCACGCCGACGCGCTGGTTCTACGGGCTTTTCGGCCTCTGGCTGGCGCAGCTCTTCGCCTTCACGCCGATCGCCTGCCTGATCATGCGCGGCGTCGTCGCCGGCATCAGCCCTTCGCTCGAGGAGGCGGCGCAGACGCTGCGCGCAGACCGCTGGACGACCTTCAAGACGGTGACGCTGCCGCTGCTCAAACCCGGCCTCGCCAACGCCTTCCTGGTCGGCTTCATCGAGAGCATTGCCGACTTCGGCAACCCGATCGTCGTCGGCGGCCAGTACGCCGTGCTCTCGACCGACGTGTTCTTCGCCATCGTCGGCGCCCAGTTCGACCAGGGCCGCGCCGCCTCGCTCGCGCTCGTGCTCTCTGGCTTCGCGCTCGCGGTCTTCATGCTGCAGCAGAAGGTGGTCGGCAAGGCCGGCTACACGACGGTGTCGGGCAAGGGCGATGCCGGCGTGCCGATGAAGCTGCCCGCGGGCTTGTCGCGCGCGATGCTGGCCGTGGTGCTGCCGTGGCTGGCGTTCACGATCGTCGTCTATCTGTTTGCCTTCGCAGGCGGCTTCGTTGCCACCTGGGGCCGCGACTACACGCCGACCCTTCGCCACTTCATCACCGCGTTCGATCTGCAGTGGGGCAACGCCGACGTCGGTGGCGGCCTGGTCTGGGCCGGCACGGCGTGGAACTCGCTGTTCACGACGCTCAAGCTCGCCGCGATCGCCGCGCCGCTCTGCGCCGGTCTCGGCCTGCTCATCTCGTGGCTGCTGGCACGAACCAGCTTTCGCGGCCAGTCGACCTTCGAGTTCGGCGCGCTGTTGGCATTCGCGATTCCCGGCACCGTACTGGGCGTGAGCTATGTGCTGGTCTTCAACGTGCCGCCGTTCGAGCTGACTGGAACGGCACTCATCATCGTCCTCTGCTTCGTGTTTCGCAGCCTGCCGGTCGGCGTGCGCGCCGGCGCCGCCGCATTCAAGCAGATCGACCGCTCGCTCGACGAAGCCTCGACGATGCTGCACGCGCGCACGTCGACGACGCTGCGCCGGATCGTCCTGCCGCTGCTGAAGCCGGCGATCGTCGCCGCGCTCGTCTACAGTTTCGTGCGCTCGATGACGACCGTCTCGGCGGTGATCTTCCTCGTGACCGCGGAGAACGAACTGGCAACGACCTACATCATCGGCCGCGTCGGCAATGGCGACTACGGCGTCGCGCTCGCCTACTGCACGGTGCTGATCGTGCTCATGTCGCTGGCCGTCGCGGCGATCCAGTGGCTGGTCGGCGAGCGCAAGCTCGGCCGTCGCCATGTCGGCGTCTGAACGGGCCTGAACACGATGCCAACAACGAAAGCTGCGACGGCCGCCGGCATCGAGCTGCGCGGCGTCAGCAAGCGCTATGGCGACAAGGCCGACGCGCCGCTTGCCGTGCGCGACGTCAGCTTTTCGATCGCGCCCGGCACGCTGACGACGCTGCTCGGCCCGAGCGGCTGCGGCAAGACCACGACCTTGCGCATGATCGCCGGCCTCGAGTCGCCGACCGTCGGCAGCATCTTCATCGGCGGTCGCGACGTGACGAAGCTCGGCCCGGCCGAGCGCAACGTCAGCATGGTGTTCCAGAGCTACGCGCTCTTTCCGCACATGGACGTCATCGCCAACGTCGCCTACGGCCTCGAGGTCTCGGGCGTGCCGAAGCGCGAGGCGCGCGAGCGGGCATTGGCGGCGATGGCCAGCGTCGGCCTGACCAGCTTCGACGCGCGCCTGCCGAGCGAGCTTTCGGGCGGCCAGCAGCAACGCGTGGCGCTGGCCCGTGCGCTCGTGCTCGAGCCGGCCGTGCTCCTGTTCGACGAACCCCTGTCCAACCTCGACGCGCGCCTGCGCCGCTCGATGCGCGAGGAGATTCGCGCCTTGCAGCAGCGGCTCGGCCTGACCGTCGCCTACGTGACGCACGACCAGGGCGAGGCGCTCGCCGTCAGCGACCGCATCATCGTCATGGACCACGGCGTCGTCGCGCAGAGCGGCACGCCTGCCGAGCTCTACGAGCGGCCGGCCAGCGAGTTCGTCGCCGGCTTCATGGGCGAGGCGATGCTCTTCGATGCAACGCGCCGCGCCGACGGCAGCGTGCAGATGGGCGACATCGTCATGCCGGCACTCGCTGCGATGGTTTCGCCGGGCGACATCGATCGTCCGGTCAAGGTCGCCGTGCGTCCGGAGGCCTGGCGCATCGTGGCGCCCGGTCAGGGCGAGCTCGCCGCGACGGTGCTGAAGGCGGCCTACCTCGGCAGCACCCGCGAGTACACCTTCGAGACGGCGCTGGGGCCGATCTTCGTCGTCGCCGCGGACGCATCGCGCACGATGCGGCCGGGCGAGGAAGCCGACCTCGTGCTCGCCGAGCACGGCGTGGCGATCGTGCCGGTCGCGTAGGCGCGTCGATCGATGAACGCCGACCGCGCTATCCGCGCTGCTTCTGCGGCCGGGCTGCCGCGACGTCTTTCGTCCTGACGAGGACGAAGGCCGAGACGCCGCCGAGCAGGCAGAGCGCGCAGCCCACCAGCGCCGCCGCGTGAAAGCCGGCGATGAAGCCCGCATCTGACGCGCCGCCGCCGAGCACGAAGCCGAGCAGCGCCGTCGCGAGCAGGCCGGCGATGCGCGCGGTCGCGTTGTTGACGCCCGAGGCCGAACCGACGTGGGCCGCATCGACCGCGCCCATCACGGCGGCGGTGAGCGGCGCGACGCTGAGCGCGAGGCCGCTGGCGACGACGATGAGCGCCGGCATGACCACGCCGACATAGTCCGCCGCGCCGGCCCCGATGCGCAGGAACAGCGCGAAACCGGCGCCGACGATGCATGGCCCGATCGTCAGCAACAGGCGCGCGCCGATGCGCTCGGCGAGCCGGCCGGCGGCGCGCGAGCCCAGCCCGACGATGATCGGCAGGGGCAGCAGCGCCGCGCCGGCCTGCGCGGCCGAATAGCCGCCGCGTTCGATCAGCAGGTAGGGCAGCAGCACGACCATGCCGCCGAGCGCCGCGTAGAGGCCGAGGGTGAGCAGGCTGACGCCCGCGAAGCTCTTGGTGCCGAACAGGGCGAGCGGCATCATCGCTTTCGCGCCGAGCCGGGCCTCGAGGACGACGAAGCCGACCAGCAGCGCGAAGCCGATCGCCAACGTCGCCCAGGTCATCGCGTCGGCGGCCATGGCCGCGCTGTTGCCGGCACTGCCATGGCGGCCGGCCAGCCGGGTCAGGCCGAAGGTCAGCGCCGCGAGACCGGCGGTCGCGAGCGCGGCGCCGCGCCAGTCGAGCGGCGCGGGGTCATGGGCCTGGCTCTCGTCGACATAGCGCCAGGTCAGCCAGGCCGCGGCCGCAGCGAGCGGAACGTTGATGAGAAAGATCGACCGCCAGCCGACCGTATCGATCAGCCAGCCGCCGGCGAGGGGACCCAACGCGCCGGTGATGGAGCCGGCCGCCGCCCAGGTGCCGACGGCGCGACCGCGTGCCTCGCCGCTGAAGGCGGCGCCGAGGAGGGCGAGGCTCGCCGGCACCAGGAAGGCAGCGCCGACGCCTTGCACGACACGGGCCGCGAGCAGCGCGGCGAAGCCCGGCGCGAGCGCGCAGGCCAGCGACGCGAACGTGAAGACGGCCATGCCGGCGAGGAAGACGCGCTTTCGTCCCCAGCGGTCGCCGGCGACGCCGCCGATCAGCACCAGCGCGCCGAGCGGCAGCAGGTAGGCGTTGATCAGCCAGGAGAGCTGTGCGCCGCCGGCGCCGAGGTCGCGCGCGATGGCGGGCAGGCCGACGTTGACGACCGAGCTGTCGATGAAGGCCAGGCTCGAGCCGAGGATGGTGGCGGCCAGCGTGCCGGTGGGATGCACCGTCGCCCTGGACGCCGGCGCCTCGTCGATGCCGAGCGCGATGCCGCGATCCGACGGCCCGGCACTCTGCACTGGCATGGCCGCTGCCTCAGGTGTCGCCGGCGGCGAGGCCTCGCACCGCGCCGTACGACGCGTCGACCGCCTGGGCGACGATCTGCTCTTTCCACGCGTCGGTGTCGGTGTAGAAGGCGTCGCGGTTCTGCTGCTTGATGGCGCGTCGTGTCTCCTCGTCGGCCTCGGGATGGTTCTCGAGCCACTGGTCGGCACGCAGCGCATCCATCACCTGCAGCGATGGCAGGGTTCCGTATTCGAGGGCGATGCCGGTGTATTCGGCCTGTGCGCATTCTGCGTACGCCGCCTCGAACATCATCCCGGTGAGCAGGGCAGAGGTGGAAGAGCCGTCGTAGATCGAGGTGACCTTGCCCCACCAGGCGCGGGCACGGGCCAGCGCGTCGGCGTCGTCGCGACAGGCGAAGATGCGCTCGCCATGACCGCTCGGGCCGAGGCCGGTGTGCAGGTCGATCCATGCCAGCCTGTCGCAGCGCGCGCCGTGGTCGCGCAGCACGTGGCGAAGCGTGGACTGGCTCCAGGTCGGCGCATCGCCACCGAAGAACAGGCCTTTCGCATGGTGATGCTGGCCGCCGGAGATCGCCTGCTGCCAGGCCTTTTCGCCGCGCTCGGCGAGAAAGCGGGCCGTCGCTTGCGCCGTTGCCGCGTCAGGTGGCCACACTTCCGGAACGAGCAGGTCGGCGATCTCGTCATACGCCGCGTTGCGCGGCAGCGGCGCGCCGAAATCCCGGAAGTTGCGGTTCAGGTCGACGTTCTCGTGCGTCGTCCTGCGCCACCAGGAAAAACCGTAGGGATTGAGGCCATGGATGTAGAGCACGGCGACGCCGGCGTCGCTCAGGGCTTGGTGCCAGGCCGCGTCTTCTAGCAGGGCCACCTGAACGCCCGAGCCGCAGAAACCCTCGACGCCGTGGCAGGCGCTGCTGATGACGAGCAGCGACTTCGCGTTGCGCGGCCCGTCGCGAGCGACGTCCATCGCCAGCATCTCGCCATCGCGGCCTGTGAGCGGATGAACGTGCGTCTCGACGCCCAGGCCGCGGACCCGGGTGGCGGCGAAGAACTTGTCGCGCGCTTCGGCGTAGGTCTGGGAAAAGAAGCGGGCTGCACTCATCAACGTTTCGGCGCCAGCCACGCTTCGGCGAGCCGCACCCAGAGCGATCCGCCGAGCGGGATCAGGTCGTCGTTGAAGTCGTAGCTCGGGTTGTGCAGCATGCACGGGCCCATGCCGTGGCCGCCGTCGCGGTGCGAGCCGTCGCCGTTGCCGATCAGGAAGT
>JBDTNU010000155.1:0-7926 GCA_039933535.1 Caldimonas sp.
ACCTTGCGGTCGAGCAGGCGAAAGTCGCCTGCGTCGGGCGGGATCGGCGTGCGCGATCCGGCGTTGACGACGCGATAGAACCAGCGCGAGCCGACCTTCTTCAGCCACGTCTCGTCGGCACGCGTGGCGCGCACCGTGTAGACCATGTCGGCGCCGCCGCGCCAGGCAGCAAGCATGTCGTCGATGAGCGCGGGCGGATGCTGCAGGTCGGCGTCCATCAGCAGGACGACCTCGCCGCGGCAGCGGTCGATGCCCGCGGTCAGCGCAGCCTCCTTGCCGAAGTTGCGCGAGAGCGCAACGTAGCGGATGTTGCCCTTGGCGATCCAGGGCGCGAGGGCGAGCTCGGTGTCGTCGCTGCTGCCGTCGTTGACGATGACGATCTCCCAGCGTGCGAAGCCCGCTTGCAGGGTCTCGGTCAATTGCTGCATCAGGACCGGCAGGCTCCGGCTTTCGTTGAACGCAGGAATGACGCAGCTGATCGAGGGCGTGGCGGTCGCGCGCGAGCTGCTCATGACGAGGCCGCCTTCGCGCAGTCGGCTGCCGCAACGCGCCACAGCGCAACGCGGTTCGATACCTGGACCCTTGCGGCGCCCGGCAGCGCCGCGACCGGCGCTTCATCGCCGGTCTTGACCAGCACCCAGAGCGGCGCGCCGCAGCGCAAGGAAAAGCCGCGTTCGGCGTCGACCAGCAAGGTCGTGGCCAGCGTGGGCGCGAACGGCGCCGCCTCGGCCAGCTCGCGGCGCCAGTTGTCGCGCTTCGCGATCGCCGGATCGTTCCAGTTGTCGATCACGGGCACGGGATCGGCCAGGCGTGCGTGCAGCGGGACATCGAAGAAGTACTCCTTGACGAAGACGATCCGGTCGGCCGGCGCACGCAGCCGGGCCAGCGTGCGCGCGATCGCGGTGTTGTCGCGATCGTAGGTCGCGCTCGAATACACGACGGCCACGAGGCAGATGATCACTGCGACCGCGGCGCTCGCCAGGGCCAGCGGGCGCGCGCGCCCGATGCCCTCGCGCAGTCGCGCAGCGACCGTGTCGGCGACCAGGGCGGCGAGCGGAAACAGCACCGCCATCGAATAACCGACCGGCTTCGACTTCGGGATCGAAAAGAACAGCAGGACGACGATCAGCCAGGTCCACATCAACTGACGCCAGAGCGTGGCTTCGGCCGCTTCGCCGGAGCGGGCCTTCAGCGTCGAGCGGAACAGCCAGAGCGACCATGGCAATGTCAAGGCCGGCACTGCGGCGAGGAAGAACCACCACGGCTGCACGTTGTTGAAGCCGGCCGCCGCAAAGCGCTCGAAGTGCTGGTAGACGAAGAAATAGTGGAAGAAGTCCGGGTACTGCATCTGCACGGCGACGAACCAGGGCGCGGTGATCAGCAGAAACGTCGCAAGCCCCACCGGCGATGCAAGCGTGAGGAGCGTGCGCGCCTGACGCGTTGCGAGCAGCCAGATGGCGACCACGAACACGGGCAGGACAACGCCGATCAGTCCCTTGGCGAGCACGCCCAGCGCCGCCGCTGCCCACGCGCCTGCGAGCGCGGTGCGATGCGGCTCGCCGTTGCGAACCAGCAGCGCCGCATGCGCGGCCAGCACCACGGCCACGGCCATGAAGCCGGCGACCAGCATGTCGAGGTTGGCGAACTGCGCCCCGGCGAAGAAGAAAGGCAGCGTCACGAGCACGAGCCCGGTCCATCGCGACGCGTTCTCGCCGGCCCAGCGCCACCCGACGCGGTAGAGGGCGACCGCGCCGACCGCGGCGCCGACCAATGGCGCCAGCCGCGCCGCCGCGCCGTTCGCGCCGAACACCTGCATCGACGCAGCGGTGATCCAGTAGAAGAGCGGCGGCTTGTGAAAGAAAGGCAAGCCGTCTTCGGTCGGGATCAACCAGTTGCCGGAGCGCAGCATCTCCCAGGCGACGCCGACGTAGCGGCCTTCTTCGGGCAGCGTCAGCGGGCGCATGCCGATCGAGAACGCGAGCCATGCCAACGCGGCCACGGTGCCGACGAGCGCGGGCGAGGCGCCCAGGCGGCCCGCCGGGCGCAGCGCGCGCGTCACGGTCGAGGCGTCGCCGCTCGGCACACCAGGGGCAGGAAGAAGAGCGCCGCAACGGTCCAGGTGACCGCCGCCGACCACAGGGTGGCGCTCGCGAAATGTGCGCCCTGCATCATGCGCACGACGCTGAACGCGAGGCCCGCCGCGATGCCGATCGCAAGGCCTTGCCAGCGCCATGCCGGCCGGCCGGCGGCCCAGCCGGCGAAGTAGAGCGCGAGCAAGGCATAGCCGCCGCCAGCGTGGCCGCTCGGCAGGCAATGGCCGGCGTCGCGGGGCATCACTGCCCAGAACGGCGCACTGCGATCGGCGGCATAGCTGACGACGCCGCCGAAATCGGTCAGCGTGGCCGGGCAGTGCTGCGTGGTCATGGTCTTCAGCAGATTGATGAGCAGCGGGCCGACGATCATGGCCGCGCCGAGCGTGAGCAGGATGTGCCGCCACGGGCGCAACTGCGCCAGAAAGAATCCGGCCGCGCCGGCCGCGAGCGCGACGCCGCCGACGATGATGGGCAGGCCGCGCGCCGCCTGATGGCCGAGGACGTCGAGCCAGGCCGAATGGCGCCAGTCGAACGACTGGGTGGCGTCGTCGGCGAACAGCCGGGCCAGCGCCATGTCGAGCGGTCCGTGCTGCACGGCCCACGCTGCGGCGCCGAGCAGCAGCGGCACGAGCACGAGCTGGCCAACCACGTAGCGGGCCGTGGCGCGGTCGGGCGAGTGCGGCAGCGAGAAGGAGCGCTTCGGGTCTTCGGCGAGGGCATTGTTCATGTGGCGCACGCTAGGCCGCGCCACGTGGAAAACTCGTGTCGCGATTGTGCAAGATGTGTGACGCGCTCCGGCGCGTCCAGGCGGCCCCGCGTTTCAGCCGGTATTCAGAACGACTTCTTCCAGCCGATCGTCACGCCGCCCGGCAAGATACCGACCGAGATCGACGACGAGCGCGAGTGCGCATATGCACCGATCGCAGTGCCGATGAGAAAGCTGGCAAGCACGTCGGACTGCCAATGGGCGCGCACCTTGACGCGCGCGATGGCGTCGTAGACCGGCAGCAGCTCGAGTGCATAGACGGCCGGGTAGTCAGCGCCGTATTCGAGGATGAATGGAGTCACGGCGGTCGTGATCTCCATCACCTCGCCGCTCGGGAAGCTGTTGTGGCCGTGACCCTTGAACCATTGATTCGGATCGTCGGTCTGGGTCGGGCGCGAGCGGCTGAAGGCGAGCTTCATGCCGGCAGCGGCGACCGTGCCGATCAGCATCGAATCGATCGACTGCCACGAGGCGTGGCCCAGGCGCGTGTCGTCGCCTTCCCACAAGGCGCCGGCCAGGACGACGAGCGGCGTCACGTCCTGCAGGATGAGCTGGTTGCGGCGTTTCCAGATGCCGCTGTCATCGAAGTTCAGGCGGTGGTCGATGCCGAACGGGCCGCCGGCCTGTGCCACGTGGGTAGCGGCCAGTGCCAGCGTCGCTGCTGCGATCCGCGCTGCCGCGCGTGCGCGCCGTCTCGATCCATCCATGGCACGAGGCTAGGCAAACCGGCATGAGTGAGCCGTGCAACGAACGTGAGGAAAGCGTTATGCAGGCGGCCCGAATTCCAGCGTGAAGGCGGTCCCTCGCAAGCTGCCGATCGCCGGCGAGCGCACGGCCAGGCGCCAGCCCTGCAGATCGCAAAGCCTGCGAGCGATGGCCAGGCCCAGGCCGCGCCGGGGTGTGCCGGGCGGCGCCCCGGCGTCGTTGCGGTGGCCCTGATGAAACCGCTCGAAGACATGCGGCAGCTCCGCCGGATCGATGCCCGGCCCGTCGTCGCGGAACGTCAGGCCGTGCCGGTCGCCTTCGATCGTGAGCTGCGCCGGCGCCGCGTGCTCGACCGCGTTCTTGACGATATTGCGGCATATCGTCAGCAGCGCTTGCCGGTCGGCGACAAGCATTTGCCCGCCCGCCACTTCGATGGCGATGCGAAGCTGCGACGATGCGGCCCGATCGGCCATCGCGTCGCACGCGGTGCGAACGACCTCGCGCAGCTCAACCGGTTCGGCATCGACGCTGCGACCGGCGCTCGAGGAGAGCGTCGACTCGGTAGTGGCCACGATCTCGTCGACGCTGGCGACGATCCTGTCGATGCGTTGGCGCTGCTCCGGCGCGAGCGTGGCTTCGAGCGCGATCAGCTCCGCATCGGTGCGGATCGCGGTCAGCGGCGTGCGGATCTCGTGATCGAGATTGGCCGCGAATTCGCGCTCGCGCGCGACCGTTTCGTCAGCCCGGTCGCGAAACCGGTTGAAGGCTTCCATCAAGGTGCCCGCCTCGTCGCGCGGGAAGGCATCGGCGGGCGAGGGCTCGGGCGCCCAGCGGGCGATGCTGCGCGTTGCCGCGACGATCGGCCCGACCGCGATCGCTGCCACGCCGCGGGCGATGAACGCGGTGGCCGCGACGCAGACGACCCAGAGCGCGAGCAGGGTCAGGCCGAAGCGATAGACCCGCGTCTCGGAAGAGGTCGCGTCGAGGACGACGCGAAGCCGTCCGTCCTCGGTGTCGACGACGGCGACGTGCCAGACCTGCCTCGCGGGCCGGATTTCCTGATAGAGGCCCGGCGCCAGGTCTCGGACCTCGGCGGGGATGTCGCCCCCACCTTCGCCGCCGCGCTCGAGCCAGGCCCGCACGCGCGGCGATGCGACCAGCGGGCCCGCCGGCATCATGCCGGGGCGCTGCGACAGCGCGATCAGATGCTGCACTTCGCGATGCAGCATGTCGTCGGTGAGCTCGTCTTCCTGCACGTGCATGGCGAAATACGCGAGCAGCGTCTGCAGCCCCATCAGCAGGGCTACCGTGCCGGTCACGGCCCAGATCACGCGTTGCGTGATCGTGAAATGGCGGCGCGGCCGGGTGGGGCCGCTCATCGTGCGCGGTCGACGATGCGGTAGCCGACGCCGTGGCTGGTTTCGATGCCGTCGAAGCCGGCGTCGCCGAGCGCCTTGCGCAAGGCATGCACCTGGCTGCGCAGCGCGTCGGCCTGGGGCACGTCGCTGCCCCAGAGCGCCTGCTCGATCTCCTGCCGGCGCACCAGCTGCCCGGGCCGACGCAGCAGCAGCTCGAGCAACTGCGCGGCCTTGGGTGTCAGGCGCACCGGCACGTCGCCCACTTGCGCCGTGCGCTCGGTGCTGTCGAAGGCGAGTGCGCCGAGCCGATGCACCGGATCGACGAAAGCGTCGCCGCGGGCGCGCAGCAGCAGCGCGCGCACGCGCGCCTCGACTTCGGCGAGCGCGAAAGGCTTGGTCACGTAGTCGTCGGCGCCGTGCTCGAAGCCGGCGAGCTTGTCCGAGAGGTCGCTGCGCGCCGAGAGCACGAGCACCGGCGTGGCGACGCGCAGGTCGCGGCGCAGGCGCTGCAGGAAGGCCAGGCCGTCGAGCCCCGGCAGGCCGAGATCGAGCAGGACGAGGTCGAAGCGATCGACGCTGCAGCGGTGCAGCGCCGCCTGGCCGTTGTAGACCACCTCGACGTCGAAGCCCTGATGCTCGAAGTACGTGAAGAGATTGGTCGCGACCGTGTAGTCGTCTTCGGCGATCAGGAGGCGGGCGGTCATCGGGCGGTTGCGCAGTAGCAGGCGTCAGCGCGCGACATCCGGCCCGAGGGCCACGCTCGGGTCGGTGACGATCGCGTCGAGCGCGAAGGCGCGGCCGGCCGCGGCGTCTTCGACCGAGCGCAGCAGGAGCGGGCTACGGTGTCGGCTTCGCGACGCGCGCAGCTCGTCGAGCGTCATCCACAAGGTGCGCACGATGCCGGTGTCTAGCCGGCGCGCCGGATCGGGCGCGCCGACGCTGCCGGCGAAGGCGAAACGCAGGTAGGTCACGTCCTCCTTCGTGGTGTCGACGACGACGCGCGCAAGGTAGATCCCGACCAGCCGCTCGGCAACGAAGGCGCACGCGGTTTCCTCGAGCGCCTCGCGAACCACGGCCTGTTGCGGCGATTCGCCGGGGTCGAGGTGGCCGGCCGGGTTGTTGAGCTTCAAGCCTTCCGGCGTTTCCTCTTCGACCAGCAGGTATTCGGTGCGCCCGGCGCGCGAGCGGCTGGCGATCGCGGCGACCGTGACGCTGGGCTTCCAGCGCTCGTTCATCCGGGAATGCTAGTCCGTGGCGACGCGTGGCCTTCTTGTAAGCTCGCAGGATTCGCGTGCTGGAGGAGACCGGAACATGATGATCGGGGTGCCGCGCGAGACAGCGGCCGGCGAGACGCGCGTCGCGCTCACGCCGGAAACGGCCAAGAAGCTGAAGGCGCAGGGCAACACG
Source organism: Caldimonas sp. (assembly GCA_039933535.1). Lineage (GTDB taxonomy): Bacteria > Pseudomonadota > Gammaproteobacteria > Burkholderiales > Burkholderiaceae_C > Schlegelella_A. The sequence goes on from JBDTNU010000155.1 coordinate 6,330, forward strand.
ATTCGGGTCGAGTCCGGCGCCGGCGTCGCGGCCAGCGTCATCGACGCGGCCTACACGGCGGCCGGCGCCGAAATCGTCGACCGTGGCGGCGCATTCGGCTGCGAGCTCGTGCTCAAGGTCCGTTCGCCCGATGCCGGCGAGCTGGCGTTGATGAAGCGCGGCGCCAACCTGGTCGGCATGCTCAACCCCTTCGACCGGCCCGGGCTCGAGGCGCTCGCCGCGGCCGGCCTGACCAGCTTCGCCCTCGAGGCGGCGCCGCGCACCACGCGGGCGCAGAGCATGGACGTGCTGTCCAGCCAGGCCAACATCGCCGGCTACAAGGCGGTGATGATCGCCGCCGACAAGTACCAGCGCTTCTTTCCGATGCTGATGACGGCGGCCGGCACGGTGAAGGCGGCGCGCGTCGTCATCCTCGGCGTCGGCGTCGCCGGACTGCAGGCGATCGCCACCGCCAAGCGGCTCGGCGCGGTGATCGAGGCGAGCGACGTGCGGCCGAGCGTGAAGGAGCAGGTCGAGTCGCTCGGCGGCAAGTTCATCGACGTGCCGTACGAGACGGCCGAGGAGAAGGAGGCGGCCGAAGGCGTCGGCGGCTACGCCAAGGCGATGCCGCAGAGCTGGCTCGACCGGCAGAAGGTCGAGGTCGCCAAGCGCGTCGCGGCCGCCGACGTCGTCATCTCGACCGCGCTGATCCCGGGCCGCGCCGCACCGGTGCTGATCACCGAAGAAATGGTCAGGAGCATGAAGCCGGGCTCGGTCATCGTCGACATCGCCGCCGGCAAGGGTCCGGACGGCAAGGGCGGCAACTGCCCGCTGAGCGTGGCCGACCAGACGATCGTCGCGCACGGCGTGACGATCGTCGGCGAGACCAATCTCGCTGCGCTGGTCGGTGCCGACGCGTCGCAGCTCTACGCCCGCAACGTGCTCGACTTCCTCAAGCTCGTGCTCAGCAAGGAAGGCACGTTCTCCGTGCCGATGGAAGACGACATCGTCGCCGCCTGCCTGATGACGCAGGCCGGTGAAGTCAAGCGCAAGTAAACGAATTCAACGAGAGCCACTGCCATGGACGCCGTCTCGCACACCGTCATCAACCTGATCATCTTCGTGCTCGCGATCTACGTCGGCTACCACGTCGTCTGGACCGTGACGCCGGCGCTGCACACGCCGCTGATGGCGGTGACCAACGCGATCTCGGCGATCGTCATCGTCGGCGCGATGCTCGCCGCCGCGCTCACCGAGACGACGCTCGGCAAGACCATGGGCGTGCTCGCGGTCGCGCTCGCCGCGGTCAACGTGTTCGGCGGCTTCCTGGTGACGCGGCGAATGCTGGAGATGTTCAGGAAGAAGGAGAAGAAGGCATTGCCCGCACCGAAGGAGGCGCAGCCGAAATGAGCCTCGACGTCGTCACGCTGCTCTACCTGGTCGCGAGCATCTGCTTCATCCAGGCGCTGAAGGGCCTGTCGCATCCGACGACCTCGATCCGCGGCAACGTCTTCGGCATGACCGGCATGGCGATCGCCGCCGTGACGACGGGTGCGCTGATCGTCAAGCTGATCGAGTCGTACCAGCTCTCGCCGGCGGTCGGCCTCGGCTGGATCCT
>JBDTNU010000156.1:0-7926 GCA_039933535.1 Caldimonas sp.
TGTCGAGGTTGCGCATCGTCAGCTGGCCGATCCGGTCCTGCGGCGAGAAGCTCGATTCGCCGCTTTCCATTGTCAGCCGTTCGGGCTTGTAGGTGAGGTTGGGCGAGACCGTGTTCGTGATCGAATAGTCATTGCCGCGACGCAGCTCGATCGTCACCTCACCTGTCACCGCGCGGGCCACCCAGCGTTCCGCCGTCTCGCGCAGCATGATCGCCTGCGGGTCGAACCAGCGGCCCTGGTATAGCAGGCGGCCGAGGCGACGGCCGTGGTCGCGGTACTGCTCTATCGTGTCTTCGTTGTGGATGCCCGTGACGAGCCGCTCGTAGGCGATAAAGAGCAGGGCCAGACCGGGTGCCTCGTAGATGCCGCGGCTCTTGGCTTCGATGATGCGGTTCTCGATCTGGTCGCTCATGCCCAGGCCGTGTCGGCCGCCGATGCGGTTGGCTTCGAGCAGCAGCTCGACCAGGTTCGCATGCTCGACGCCATTGAGCGCGACAGGCCGGCCTTCGTCGAAGCGCACGGTGACCGATTCGCGCTTCACCTCGACCTCGTCGCGCCAGAACGCCACGCCCATGATCGGCTGCACGATCGTGATGCCGCTAGAAAGCTGCTCGAGGTCCTTCGCCTCGTGCGTCGCGCCCAGCATGTTCGAGTCGGTCGAGTACGCCTTCTCCGCCGACATCTTGTAGGCGAAGCCGGCCTTCGTCATGAACGCCGACATCTCGGCCCGACCGCCGAACTCGTCGATGAAGGCCTGGTCGAGCCAGGGCTTGTAGATGCGAAGCGATGGATTGACGAGCAGGCCGTAGCGGTAGAAGCGCTCGATGTCGTTGCCCTTGTAGGTGCTGCCGTCGCCCCAGATGTCGACGCCGTCTTCCTTCATCGCCGCGACCAGCATCGTGCCGGTGACGGCGCGGCCGAGCGGCGTGGTGTTGAAGTAGGTGACGCCGGCGGTCGAGATGTGGAATGCGCCGCATTGCAGCGCGGCAAGGCCTTCGGCGGCGAGCTGGGCGCGGCAATCGACGAGGCGCGCCTTCTCGGCGCCGTATTGCATCGCCCGGCGCGGGATCTCGTCGTAGTCTGTCTCGTCGGGTTGGCCGAGGTGGGCGGTGTAGGCGTACGGAATCGCGCCGCGCAGCTTCATCCAGTGCAGCGCCGCGCTCGTGTCGAGGCCGCCGGAAAACGCAATGCCGACCTTCTGGCCGACGGGAAGGTGCTGGAGGATGGTGGCCATGGGTCGGGAGGATTGGGCGGCGACGGAGACGCGTATTCTCGTTCGTGTGTCGGAAGGCACGAGACAGTCAACCGCCTGTCGTGGACCCGCCCGACCGAGGGTGGCGGCTCCGACCGGGGCTGCGGTAAGCTCTCAATTTGCCCGCAGACGCATCGGGCGCCCTCTTCGATGAGCACGCTTCCGCCCGAATTCGCCCCCACGCCCGCGCCCTCGGGGGGCACCGATCACGATGCCTTGCCGCCCGGCACGCGCTTCGGCGAATTCGAGATCCTGCGTGTGCTGGGCGTCGGCGGCTTCGGCATCGTCTACTTGGCCAACGACCACTCGCTCGAACGCGAGGTGGCGCTCAAGGAATACATGCCGGCCTCGCTGGCGGCACGCGGAATCGGGCCGCAGATCACGGTGCGATCGAGCTCGTTTGCCGAAACCTATGCGATCGGCCTGCGCTCGTTCGTCAACGAAGCGCGGCTTCTGGCCCGATTCGACCATCCTTCGCTGGTCAAGGTGTACCGGTTCTGGGAAGACAACGCCACCGCCTACATGGTGATGCCGTTCCTGCAGGGAACCACCCTGCGCGACACGCGCCGGCGCATGGCGCATCCGCCTGATGAAGCCTGGATCCGCAGCGTCATCTCGCCGATCCTGTCCGCCCTCGAGTTGCTGCATCGCGAAGGCGTCTACCACCGCGACATCGCGCCCGACAACATCCTGCTGCCGCCCGACGGCCCGCCGGTACTGCTCGACTTCGGCGCGGCGCGGCGCGTCATCAGCGACCGCACCCAGTCGCTGACCGCGATCCTGAAGCCGAGCTACGCGCCGATCGAGCAGTACGCCGAGATGACGCAGCTGCGCCAGGGTCCGTGGACCGATCTCTACGCGCTCGGCGCCGTCATCCACTACCTGCTGTTCGGCGCGCCGCCGCCGCCGGCCACGGCGCGTGCCGTGCAGGACGATGCGGAAGCGATCGAGAACCGGATCGTGCCGGGTGTCTCGCCCCGCTTTCTCGAGGCCGTGTCGTGGATGCTGTCGATCCGGCCGAACCAGCGGCCCCAGAACGGCGAGCAGTTGCGTGCCGTGCTCGATGGCAGCGCCCAGATTCCACCGCGCGGCCGGCCGGGCATCACCATTCCGCCGAACGTCAATTCGCCCCAGTCGGCCGGCGATGCGACCTTCGTCACCACCGCGCACGTTCCGACCTACCTGCCTACGGCCCACGTGCCACCGCCCGGCCAGACCCGGGCGCAGCCAACCACCTTCAGCCCGACGGCGCAGATGCCGACCGCACGCGAGCAGTCGGTTTTCGATCGCCCGCCGGTGGCACCGCCGGCCGCACTGCGTACCGCTGCACCGCGAAGCGATGGCGCGCCCACGGAGTGGCCTGCGTCGCGGCCCGCTACCCTGCCGCAGCAGGGCCGCCCGGATCCGCTCGCTGCGCTTTCTTCCGCTCCGGCAGCGCCCCGCTCTCAGCCCCCGCCGCCCGCCGCTGCGGGCGCGCAGGCGGCAGCCTCGAGCGCGAGTGCGAAGTCAGGCGGGTCCAAGGCCGGCCTCGTGCTGGCCGGCATCATTGGCGTTGTCGTCATCGCCGGGGCCGCTGCCTGGCAGTTCGGCATCAAGCGCGACGGCGCAGCGACCGATCCCGTTCCGGCGTTGAGCGCTGCGAGCGCCGCCGCCGTCGTTCCCGCCGCACCGGTCGCCACGGTTCCGATGCAGACGAAGCCGGCCACGAGCACCACGATCGCAGTTCCTCCTCTCGCCACGAACACCGACCCCGTCGTCGCTCCCGCGACGACCGCGACGACGCTGCCCGAGCCAGCCAAGGTCATTCCACCTCCTCCGCGGCCGGCGACGACCTCCGTGCGCAATGACCTGCCGGCCAAAACCGACAGCAGGCCACCGGCGACGGACCGCACGACGATGGCGACCGTCCCTCCTTCCGCGCAAGGCGATCGCTCGTCGCTCGCCACTCCTTCGGTGACGCGTGCCCGGCCCGTCGGCCAGCCGGTGCCGCAAGCGCGCGATCCGGAAACCGCCACGGCGGGGACGACGGCGGCGCCTGCAACGTTTCCGTCATCCCGGCCGGCCGACACCTCGACCGGGTACAACAACGGCTACAACCAGCCGCCCTCCAGCTACGCCAATCCGAACGACCGCCCGCGTCCGCTCGGCCAGTCGAACCTGCGAGATCCGGTCGCCGTCGGCCGACCGGTTCCGGCACAGCAGCAGGCGCCGGCGCAAGTCGTCGAGGCGCAACCCGCATCGGCGCGAGAGGCCTGCGGCAAGCGCGTCTTCATCGCGCTCGCACTCTGCATGGAAGAGAAATGCGACCAGGCGCGCTTTCGGACCTCGTCCGAGTGCGTCGCCATCATGGACCGCAAGCGCGCCAGAGAGAACCGCTGAGTTCAGGTCCACGCGGACCGCTCTTCAACCGGCACGCGCCGCGAACTCGCCGGCCACGCTAACCATCGAGCGCCGCGAGGAATTGACGCAGCTCCGGCGTCTGCGGCGCACCGAAGATCTGCGCCGGCGCCCCGATCTCGTGGATCCGTCCGGCGTGCATGAAGACGACGCGGTCGGACACCTTGCGCGCGAAGGTCATCTCGTGCGTGACCATGAGCAACGTCATCCCGTCGATAGCGAGCGACTCGACGACCCGAAGCACCTCGCCGACGAGCTCGGGGTCGAGTGCCGACGTGATCTCGTCGCACAGCAACACCGCCGGCTCCATCGCCAGGGCGCGCGCGATCGCGACGCGCTGCTGCTGGCCGCCTGAAAGCTGATCGGGCGAGGCATCGAATTTCTCGGCGAGGCCGACGCGCGCGAGCAGCCGTCGCGCCTGCTCCGTGGTGGCGGCGGCAGCGGCTTTCTTCACGAGCGAGGGCGCGAGCATCACGTTCTTGCCGACGCTCAGGTGCGGGAACAGGTTGAAGCTCTGGAAGATCATGCCGACGCGCTGGCGCAGCGCGCGCATCGCCGGCTTGTTGCCATGCAGGAGCGGCAGCCCATCGACGGTGAGCGTGCCTTCGTCGAACACTTCCAGCCCATTGACGCAGCGCAGCAGCGTGCTCTTGCCCGAGCCGCTCTTGCCGATGATGGCGATGACCTCGCCGGCCTGCACGTCGAGATCGATGCCCTTCAATACCTCGTTCGTGCCGAAGCGCTTCTTCAGGCCCCTGATCTCGACGATGCGCGCACGCGTGGACACTTCAGCGGCGGGCATGCAGCTTCCTCTCGAGTGACTTGCTCCAGGCGGAGATCGGGTAGCACAGCGCGAAATACATGAGCGCCAGGCAGGCGTAGACGGTGAAGGGCCGAAACGTGGCGTTCGTGATCATCGTGCCGGCCTTGGTCAGCTCGATGAAGCCGATCACCGAGGCGAGCGCTGTGCCTTTCACGACCTGGACCAGGAAGCCCACCGTCGGCGGCACGGCGACGCGGAGGGCCTGCGGTCCGATCACGTGACGCAGCTGCTCGCCCAGGCTGAGCGCGAGCGCCGACGACGCCTCCCACTGGCCCTTCGCGACCGAGGCCACGCAGCCGCGCCAGATCTCGGTCAGGAAGGCGCTGGTGTAGAGGGTGAGCGCGAGCGACGCCGCGACCCAGGACGACACGTTGATGCCGAACAGGCCGAGCCCGAAGTAGGCGAGAAAGAGCTGCATCAGCAGCGGCGTTCCCTGGAACAGCTGGACGTAGCCACGCACCAGCCGGTCGGCGCCGGGCAGCTGCGCGATGCGCGCCACGAGCAGTGCCACCCCGACAATGCCGCCGCCGACGAAGGCGATCAACGACAGCACGATCGTCCAGCGCGCCGCCAGCAGCAGGTTGCGGAAGATGTCCCAGAGCGAGAAGTCGACCACGTCAGTTGCCGAAGATGAAGCGCGGCCCGGCCCAGTTCAGGAGCCGCCGCAGCGCGATCGACAGGACGAGGTAGATCGCCGTGCCGACGAAGGTCGCCTCGAAGGCGCGGAAGTTGCGCGAGTGGATCAGGTTGACCGCATACGACAGTTCGTTGGTCGAGATCTGGCCACACACCGCCGAGCCCAGCATGACGATGATGATCTGGCTGACCAGCGCGGGCCAGACGCGCTTCAGCGACGGCGGCAGGACGACGCGCGTGAACACCTGCAGCTCGCTCAGCGCAAGGCTCTGCGCAGCTTCGATTTGTCCCTTCGGCGTTGTCGCGATGCCGGCGCGGACGATCTCGGCGGCATAGGCGCCGAGGTTGACGACCATCGCGATCACCGATGCCGTCTCGCTCGAGAGCTTGACGCCGATGCCGGGCAGGCCGAAATAGATGAAGAAGAGCTGGACGATGAAGGGCGTGTTGCGGATCAGCTCGACGTACGCACCGACGATGGCTCGCAGCCAGGGCTGGCCATGCAGGCGCGCCCACGCGCAGGCTACGCCGAGCGCGACACCGAAGCTCGCTGACACGGCCGTCAGCCCCAAGGTCACCGCGACGCCCTTGGCCAGGAGCGGCCACTCGGCGAGGACAGGGGCGAAGTCGAGGGCGATCACGGGCTGCCGCGCAGCCGTTCAGCTCGGCAGGTCGCCCAGGGGCCGCCCCAGCCACTTCAACGCCAGCTTGTTCAGCTCGCCCGATGCGCGGGCGGCGGTGATGATCTCGTTGACCTTCAGGCGCAGCTTGTCTTCGCCCTTGGCGACGCCGATGAAGTTGGGCGAGTCCTTCAGCAGCAGCTTGAATTCGGTCGAGACCTGCGGATTCTTGGCCGCGAAGTTGCCGGCCACCGAGGCGCCTACGCCCATCAGTTGCACCTGGCCGGCGGCGTAGGCCGAGACGGTGCCGTTCATGTCCTCGAAGCGCTTGATGTCTACGCCGGACGGCGCGATCTTGCTCACTTCCTGGTCCTCCATTGCGCCGCGCGTCACGCCGACGGTCTTTCCGGCGAGGTCGGCAGGCGTGCTCACCACGAGGCTCTTCGGCCCGAAGACGGCCTGGAAAAACGGCGAGTAGGCGATCGTGAAGTCGATGACTTTCTCGCGTTCGGGGTTCTTGCCGAGGGTCGAGATGACGAGGTCGGCCTTCCTGGTCTGCAGGTAGGGAATGCGGTTGGCGCTCGTCACCGGGACCAGGTCGACCTTGACGCCGAGCTTGGCGGCGATGAGCCGGGCCATGTCGATGTCGAGCCCTTGCGGCTGCAGGTCGGTGCCGACGTAGCCGTAGGGCGCCGAGTCGGTGGGGATCGCGATCGTGATCAGCTTCTTGGCAAGGACGTCGTCGAGGGCCGTTTGCGCCATGGCGGGCAGCATGGCGGCCATCGGAATCGCGGCGGCAAGGCGAAGCAGGGTGCGGCGGAGGGCGGGCATCGTCGGCTTTCAGTGCGGGAGTGGGAAAGATCGGCTGCCGCCGTGATATGCAAGCTCCGTGCCTCGCGGCCGATGCGGGTTGTCGCCGTGGGCAGCGAGCTGCACCTCGGATATACCTCGGGGCCTTTGTGACCTTGTCTCCTGGAGCCGCTCGTGCAGTCGTCGCCATCCAACTTCGAGGTGCCTGCCGACCGGCCCCATTTGCGGATCTGGCCCAAGCGCCTGCCGTATGCACTCGTCATCCCGGAAACCTCGCTCTGGTTCAACCTCGAGGTATCGGCGACGCGATTTCCCGACAAGCCGGCGTACGTGTTCTTCGGCAGGAGCCTGACGTATCGGCAGCTGCGCGAGCAGGCCGAAGCGATCGCCGGCTGGCTGCAGAAGGAAGGCGTCGGCGCGGGTGACCGGGTCGCGATCTTCATGCAGAACTGTCCGCAATTCAGCGTTGCGCTGTACGGCGTCCTGCGTGCCAACGCCGTCGTCGTCCCGGTGAACCCGATGAACCGCGCCGAGGAGCTCAAGCACTACATCACCGATCCCGACACCCGCGTCATCGTCTGCAGCGCCGACCTGGCGCCCATCGTCGCCACGGCGCAGGCGGCATTGCCGGAAGGCGTTCGGGCCAAGCGCGTTCTCGTCACGCGCTACACCGATGCGATGCCCGAAGGCCCTATCGACGCAGGCGACGAGCCGCCGCCGGCGATGGACGCGTGGCTGCGCGGCGAGCCGGAAATACCCGCCGACTACGCGCACTGGAACGACGCCATCGCGGCCAACCTGCGCCCCGGCCCGCACACCGCGGGTCCCGACGACCTGGCGCTGCTTCCCTACACCTCAGGAACCACCGGCCTGCCCAAAGGCTGCATGCACACGCATCGCACGCTCATGGCGAACACGGTCGGCGGACAGTGGTCCTACGGCACGGCCGAGTCGGTCTCGCTCGGCGTGGTGCCGATGTTCCACATCACCGGCATGCTCTACGCCGTGCTCGGTGCGGTCTGCGTCGGCTCGACGGTGATCCTCATGCCGCGCTGGGATCGCGAACTGGCCGGCCGGTTGATCTCGGGCCGTCGCATCACGCATTGGGTCTGCATCCCGACCATGGTCATCGACCTGTTCGGCAGTCCCAACTACAAGAGCTTCGACCTCTCGACCCTCCGCTCGATGAGCGGCGGGGGCGCGGCGATGCCGCACGCGGTGGCGCAACGCCTGCTCGACGAGTTCGGCCTCCACTTCGCCGAGGGTTACGGCCTGACCGAGACCGCGGCGCCCAGCCATGCCAATCCGCCCGAGCGCGCCAAGCTGCAGTGCCTGGGCATCCCGATCTTCGCGGTCGATTCGCGCGTCGTCGATCCGCTCACGCTGAA
>JBDTNU010000157.1:0-7912 GCA_039933535.1 Caldimonas sp.
GGTGAAGCCGTTGTTGCCGCCGAAGCCGGTCTCGTTGCGGAAGAAGAGCAGCATCGCGGCGAAGGTCATCGCCTGCGTGATGATCGAGAAGTACACGCCCTTGATGCGCGAGCGAAAGGCGAAGAAGCCGAACACGAAGGCAAGCACGCCGGGCACGATCAGCACGAACAGCATCTGGATCACGAACGAATTGGAGAAGGCCCACGTCCACGGGAATTCCTTCCAGTTCAGGAACACCATGAAGTCGGGCATGTCCATGCGGTACTGGCCGTCGCGGCCGATCTGGCGCATGAGGTACATGCCCATGGCGTAGCCGCCGAGCGCGAAGAACACGCCGTGGCCGAGCGAGAGGATGCCGGTGTAGCCCCAGATCAGGTCCATCGCCAGCGCCGCCATGGCATAGCACATGATCTTCGCGGTGAGCTGGACAGCGAAGTCGCTGAGGTGAAAGACGTTGCCCTCCGGAACCAGCAGATTGGCGATCGGCACCAGCACCGCCACGACCGCGAGCGCGATGGTGACGCCGGCCCAGCCGCGAATGCCGAGCAGCATGCCGCGCGACGGCATGACCATCGGCGTGGGCAGCGCCGCGCTCATGGGTTCATCCTCATGCTTCGGCGCTCCGGCCCTTCATCGCGAACAGACCCGAGGGCTTGCGCTGGATGAAGACGACGATCACCACCAGCACGAAGATCTTCGCGAGCACCGCGCCGGCGATGCCTTCGAGGAACTTGTTCAGGATGCCGAGGCCCAGCGCCGCGAGCACCGTGCCGGCGAGCTGGCCGACACCGCCAACGACCACCACCAGGAAGGAGTCGACGATGTAGCTCTGGCCGAGATCGGGGCCGACGTTGCCGATCTGCGCGAGCGCGCAGCCCGCCAGGCCGGCGATGCCCGCACCGAAGGCGAAGGCGACCATGTCGATGCGGGCGGTGTCGACGCCGACGCACGAGGCCATGCGGCGGTTCTGCGTGACGCCGCGCACGAACAAACCCAGGCGCGTCCTGGCGATGAGGAAGGCAACGACGCCGAGCACGAGCATCGCAAAGGCGATGATGGCGATACGGTTGTAGGGCAGCACGAGGTTGCTCATCGCCTGCACGCCGCCCGACAGCCACGACGGATTTTCGACGGGCACGTTCTGCGCGCCGAAGATCGAGCGCACGGCCTGCTGCAGGATCAGGCTGATGCCCCAGGTGGCCAGCAGCGTCTCGAGCGGCCGGCCGTAGAGAAAGCGGATCACGCCGCGCTCGAGCACCGCGCCGACCAGCGCCGAGACGACAAAGGCCGCCGGGATGGCGGCGATGATGTAGGCATCGAACGCGCCCGGAAGATAGCTGCGGAACAGGTTCTGCACGACGTAGGTCGTGTAGGCGCCGATCATCATCAGTTCGCCGTGCGCCATGTTGATGACGCCCATCAGGCCGTAAGTGATCGCCAGGCCGAGGGCGACCAGCAGCAGGATCGAGCCGAGGCTGATGCCGGTGAAGATGACGCCCAGCCGCTCGCCCCAGACCAGCCGGCCTTCGATCTGGCCGAGCGAGACGCCTATTGCGGCAAGCACTTCGGGATCGGTCTCGATCTTCCTTCGGTCGAGCAGCAGTGTCTTCGTCGCCGGCGTGCCGGTGAGGCCGAGCGCCTTCGTCGCATCGAGGCGTTTGGCCTTGTCGGTGCTCGCCAGCAGCATGGCCGAACGCAGCCTGCCGAGCTGATCCTTGATCGCCGGCACCGTTTCCGCGACGTATGCCTTGTCGATCAGCGGCAGCTTCGAGTCGTCGAGATCGCCCTGCATCGTCTTGACAGCATCGGCGCGGACCTTGTCGTCCTTGGAGAAGAGCTTGATCGATGCCAGCGCCGCATCGAGCTCGCTGCGCATCTGGTTGTTGTTTACGACGTCTTCCGCCGTATCGGGGACGGGCGCCTCGGCGCCGGTCACCGGATCGAAACCCTTGCCGTCCTTCATGACGAAGACGGCCTTGTCGGTGAACTTCACCGAGTCGTCGGAGATGGCCTGGATGAGCGCGACGGTCTTGTCGTCGGCACCATCGATCAACTTGGTCAGCGCCGCGATCCTGTCCTCGACTTCGCCAGCGACCAGCGAACGCGCCTGAGGCTCTGTCAAAGCCATCGCAGGGCCGCTCATGAGGAGCGCCGCGATCAATAGAGAAATCCAGCGCAGCGACTGCACCCGGATGGACATGATGGACTCACGACTCAAGAGAAAACACTCCGCCAAAGTGGCTGCGGCGGCCTTTCGACCGCCGCACGCCCGGCCGCAGCGAATGCCGCGGCCGGTACTCGTGATCGGGTCAGACTGACCCGATCACTTCTTCTCGGGCTCGTCCTTCTTGCCCTTGTCTTCCGGGATGTACTGGCTCCACGGATTGGCCTTGACCGGGCCGGGTGTCTTCCACACGACGTTGAACTGGCCGTCCGGGCGGACCTCGCCGATGAACACCGACTTGTGAAGGTGGTGGTTCTTCGGGTCCATCTCGGATGTGATGCCGCTCGGTGCCGCGAACGTCTGCCCGGCCATCGCCGCGATCACCTTGTCGGTGTCGGTGCTGCCGGCCTTCTTGACCGCCTGCGCCCACATGTTGATGCCGATGTAGGTGGCTTCCATCGGGTCGTTCGTCAACGGCTTGTCCTTGTCGCCAGGGATGTTCTTGGCCTTGGCGTAGTCGCTCCACTTCTTGATGAACGCGGTGTTCGCCGGGCTCTTGATCGACATGAAGTAGTTCCACGCCGCCAGTTGGCCGACCAGCGGCTTCGGATCGAGGCCGCGCAGTTCCTGCTCGCCGACCGAGAAGGCGACGACCGGAACGTCCTTGGCCTTGAGGCCGGCGTTGCCGAGTTCCTTGTAGAAGGGAATGTTGGAGTCGCCGTTGATGGTGGAGACGACCGCCGTCTTGCCGCCCGCCGAGAACTTCTTGATGTCGGCGACGATGGTCTGGTAGTCGCTGTGGCCGAACGGCGTGTACGTTTCCATGATGTCTTCGTCCTTCACGCCCTTGGCGTGCAGGAAGTACCGAAGGATCTTGTTCGTGGTGCGGGGGTAGACGTAGTCGGTGCCCAGGAGCACCCAGCGCTTGGCGCCGCCTCCCGCCTTGCTCATCAGGTACTCGACCGCAGGGATGGCCTGCTGGTTCGGCGCCGCACCCGTGTAGAACACGTTCTTGCTCAGCTCTTCACCCTCGTACTGCACGGGGTAGAACAGGAGCGCGTTCTTCTCTTCGAAAACCGGCAGCACCGACTTGCGCGAGACCGAGGTCCAGCAGCCGAACACGACGGCGACCTTGTCCTGGTCGATCAGCTGCTTGGCCTTCTCGGCGAACAGCGGCCAGTTCGACGCCGGATCGACGACGACTGCCTCGAGCTTCTTGCCGAGCAAGCCGCCCTTGGCGTTGATCTCGTCGATGGTCATCAGCACGGTGTCCTTCAACACCGATTCGGAGATGGCCATCGTGCCCGACAGCGAGTGCAGCACGCCGACCTTGATGGTATCGGCAGCGAATGCGGAAAGGCTGACGAGGCCCGACGCAGCAAGTGCTGCGCTGGCGGCTTTTAGCGCGAAGCGACGTTTCATGTAGGCATCTCCCGAGGGTTTTCGAATGAATGGGCAGACGACGATTCGTCGGCGGCAGGGTAGTCAGCAAGGCCTATGCCATGTCGACTCGCCGGCCGATCGGCGCAGACGTCCAACGGGCTCAGACACGGGCACTGCACCATCGACGTCCGTCGCGAGGCATCGCGCCCGCACCACGCCGGACGAGCGTCGCACCAACTTGGAAGCGATGGCGGCTCCCGGGCCATCGCTTAGAGTCGATCTCGCATGGCCTCGTCAAAATCGATGCAGCACGAACGAATGTCGGCCCGCATCTTCTGGTGGCTCTGCGCATTGGCCGGGCCACCCATCGCCTGGGCCACGGCAGCGGCCGGATACCGCGTGACGGTCGCCGATCCGCTGCGCGACATCGCGTTCATCGCGCTCGCGTCGGTGGCCGAGGAGATCATCTTTCGCGGCGCGCTGCAGCCGGCCCTCGAAGGCTGGTTCGCACGGCGCTTCGGCCGTCGCGGCGATTTTCGACTGCTCACGGCGGCGAACGCGACGACCAGCCTGCTGTTCGCCGCGCTCCATCTCTGGGGTCATCCGCCCGTCGTCGCGGCGGCGATCTTTCCGGTCTCGCTCGTGTACGGTCGGGCACGCGAGCTCAGCGGACGGACCTGGCCGCCCGCTGCGCTTCACGTCTACTTCAATCTTCTTCTCTACGCCGCTTCGTCGCTGCTCGCCTACGCGCGATGAGCAGCAAGGCGGCCGCCAGGATCGCGAGCAGCGGCAGGCTCGCGTCGCGATGCGTGTCCGCGCCGATGGTGCAACCTCCGCCACCGGAGCTCGTGCCGACCGTCGGGTCGCCGAAGGCACCGTTGACGGCCAGGCTTGCCTCGGCAGCCGACTTCGCGGCCTCGGTGTTGCCCGCGCCATCGGTGGCGCGAACGTAGAACCCGTAGGTGTGACCGGAGGCGCCGTCGTACGTTGCCGTGGTCGCGGCGACGTCGACCTTCCAAGGGGAAAACGTCCCGCCGTTGTCGGACACGTAGACGCTGTACGTGCTGATCCCGGAGCCGGAATCCGACCCTGACCAGGCCACGTCGAACGACATCGTCGCGGGCCTGGGCGTGAGCGATTGCACCTTGCTTGCCGGGATCGTCGCGTCGAGCGTGTTCACCCAGGTCGGCGTGAGGATGGCCGGGTTCGCATCGAAGACGATCGATGCCTGGTTCGAGATCGCCGTGCCGTCGGCCACGCCGCTGCGTGGCATGACGTTGAAGATCACCTGGCCCTGCCCTTTGCGCCCGTCTGTATCGGGTGGCAGGAAGCCGAGCGTCGGATCGCTGGGCGGCAGACGGGTGGCCGGATCGATCGTCGAGAGGGTCCACTTCAGCAAGCCGGTGGCCGGATTCAGGCTGCCCTGAATGCGCACCGACATCGTCGCATCGATTGGCTGGACGGTGGCGAAGCTCTGCAGGCCCGGCGGCACGTCGACCGTGATGTTGCCGAACGAGATCGCACCGAGCGACAGGGTCGACAGGTCCACCTTCGCCGGGTCGAGCTGGTCGGTCACGACCACGTCGGCGGCGGGCAGGCTTGCGGTGGGCTGGTTCTCGAATGCGACCTGGTAGCTGAGCGGCGCCTTGGCGCGAACGAAGTGACTGGCCGAGCCATCGCCGATCGGACCGCTCTTGTCGTTGGGGTCGATCGACCCACCCGAGCCGCCGCACGTACTTCCGCCGGTGCCTGCCGCCAGTGCCCCGGCCCGCCCTGCTTGCGTCGCTGGCGCGCGGCGTGTGGTCTTGCAATAGGACGGGATCGGCGTGTCGTCGCAGGCTTCCGTGTGGCGACGCTTCTCGACGCCGGCGCAGCGCTGCCCCAAGAAATCGGCGCCCTGATAGTCCGCTTCCTCGTCGATCGTGCGAACGCCGCCGATGCATGAACCGCGATAGGTTTCGCGCCAGTCGAGCGTGGGCGTCACCGACACCAGGCGAAGGCACCCGAAGGTCTGCGGTTGCTTGCGACCGTTTGCGAGCACCTGCGCCCGAGCCGCGCCGACAAGGCCTGCGCCCTGTGCGCCGTCGAACGCGACGTCGGCGAGAAACAGCGCACTGGCTTGCAGGCCCACGACCGGGCTGCCCGCGGCGGTCAAGGTCGGTAGCCTGACGGTCGGCGCGGCGGTGGCGCCGGTGCTCGCGGCGAGTGCGTCGAGGAGGCCCTGCGCGAACTGCTTGGCGTAGGCCGACTTGTCCCAGGGATTGGTCCGGATCTGTTCGCCGCCCGAGTCGACCAGCGTCGAGGTCGTGGACGATCCTTCGACGGAGATGCGCTCGACCCATTGGCCGAGGCAGTTCTCGATATAGGGCTTGCCGCTGTTCGCCTGGCACGAGGCAGGCGGCGCGGCGCCACCGGCGGCTGCGCGCAATGCGGCATCGGCGCTGGCACGGTCCTCGAACCAGGGCGCGTCCGTGGACGCGCTCACGATCCAGGTCTGCGCGCCGAGCGAGGTCAGGTCCAGAGGCAGGCTCAAGGTCTTGCCGGCCGGAATCAGCGGCACCACGTAGCTGAAGTAGCGCAGGCCGCTGTCGACATCGGCGGTCGTCAGGCGCTTCTGATAGTCAACGCCGCTGGCCGAGCCGAGCGGCCGCACCGCACCGGGAAGGGTGTAGGTCATGTCGCTGTTCACGACCACGTGCAACACGGTGAACCACGCATCGACGTTGCCGGAATTGCCGACACTGACGGTGAAGCGGGTCGGCACGCCGACGCGGATCTTCGGCCGGCCCACGACGGTGGCCCAGACCTCCGGCTGACCGCCGGACACGATGTCGAACGATGCCGGCTTGCGCAGCGACGTGCCGTCCGGCAAGGTGACCACGACGTCGTACTTCCCCGTTGCCGCGCCGGCGAGTGCGAACTGGCAGACGAGCTGGTTGCCGTCCGCTGACGGCGTGGCCGTGCCCGCGGCGAGCGTCCTGGCCGAGTTCGACAACGCGCAGCCCGCGCCGTCGACGAAGCCGGCGCCGTCGAGCGTCAAGGTGAGGTCGCCGGTGTTGCCGGCGCTCGCGGTCGAAAGTCGGCCGACCGTTCCTCCGCCCAGGATGCTGAAGAACCAGTCGCTGCCGTCGTACGCGGGCGTCGTCAGGGCGGCCTGGAAGGCGTTCGAGGTGACCGGGAAATTGCCTGACGTGGTCGTGCCGGCAACGTAGGCGGTTCCGGAAGAATCGACGGCGAAGCCCGCCACGCTGTCGTCGCCCGCGCCGCCCATCAACGTCGAGTAGACGAGCGTGCCGCCGGCACTGTCGAGCTTGACGAAAGCGGCGTCGAAAGTGCCGCCGCCATGCGTCTTCTGAAGCGCGTCGGTGCTGATCGGAAAGTTGCTGCCGCCGGCGCTGCCGGCATAGACCCAGAGGCCAGCGCCGGAATCGGTGGCCAGGCCCGAGAGATACGTGCGGCCGCGATCGCCGCCGAGGTAGGTACTCCACAGAATGGCACTGCCATCGGGCTTGAGCTTGGTGACGAACCCGGCGTAGCCGTCGAAGCCGCTGTTCGCCGGCGAAGTCGGCTGCACCGTCCCCGCTGTTGTCGGATAGGACAACGACGAGGTGCTGCCACCGACGTAGACGTTTCCGGCGGCGTCGAACGCCAGGCCGTGGCCGTATTCGGCACAGGTGGCAGGGCCGCCGTTGCCGCCGCTCAGATAGCTCGCGTACAGCAACGACTTGAAGTCGGCGCTCAGGTGGGCGACGTAGGCGAAGGAATTGAGCGGCACGGAGCCAGGCGCGCAGTTCGATGTCATCGCCGTCGGCGACGGACGGGCGGCATTGGCGGTGACCGGCAGGTTGGTCGTATAGGCCTGGCCGGTCAGCCACGGCGTTCCGGCCGCGTCGAGTGCGAGCGTGTACGCGTAGTTGCCGGTGGCGAGAGAGTTGCCCTGCGGCGCAGCGGCACCGTAGTAGCTCGCGGCGAGCAACTGGGACGCCCCTTGGGCGGCGATGTCGAAGCGCGCCACGAACGCGGCGCTGCCGACGCCGAGGCTGGTCATGTAAGCGCCGGTCGTCGTCGGCAGGCCGGTGCCGGCAGAGCCGCCGACGACGATCCTGCCGCCCGCGTCGAGGCCGACGAACATCGCCGAAGCGCCGCCGGCGCCGCCGTAGAGGCTCGAGTAGGCGAGCGACGCGCCGTCGGCGGACAGGACTGAGAGGTATGCGCTCTGGCCGCCGCGGAACGCGCTCTGGAAGGCGCCCGCCGTGACCGGGAAGTCCGCCGAGTTGGTGACGCCTGCGATGTACGCGCGCCCCGTGGCATCGACCGCGATCGAGTTGCCGTAGTCGTTGGTCGTGCCGCCGATGAAGGTCGAAT
>JBDTNU010000158.1:0-7895 GCA_039933535.1 Caldimonas sp.
CGCTTGCGCGCCAGCGTCACGCCGTCGCCGATCGGCAGCATCGCCATGTCGACCCGCTCGTCACCGTGGATCTTTTCGTTGAGGGCCTGCAGTGCCGCGGTGTCGGCATCTTCGGCGGGCCGGGCGACGCTCCCGCCCCAGAGAACGTTGTCGATCGCGATCAGGCCACCGGCGCGCAACAGCACCAGGCAGCGCTCGTAGTAGGCGTCGTAGCCGGACTTGTCGGCATCGATGAAGGCGAAGTCGTAGCGACCCGACTCGCCTGCGGCGATACGCGCATCGAGCGTGGCAAGCGCCGGTCCGAGCTTCAGGTCGATCTTGGCGGCCACGCCCGCCGCCTCCCAGAACGGCCGGCCGACGCGCGTGTACTCGTCGCTGATGTCGCAGGCAAGCAAGCGCCCGTCGTCGGGCAGGGCAAGCGCGACCGTGAGCGCGCTGTAGCCGGTGAAGACCCCGACCTCGATCGCCCGGTGCGCGCCGATCAGCTTGACGAGCAACGCAAGGAACTGCCCCTGCTCGGGGCCGATCTGCATGCCGGCCGCACGGTGCGTTCGCGTCGCTTCGCGCAGGCCCACCTGCGCCGGATGCTCGCGCGCGGAATGCGCGACCAAGTAGTCGCGCAAGGTTTCATCGAGCGGCGTGTTGCGGTTGGCCATGGTCGGTGTTCCTCGTCTTGATTCGTTCAGGCGGGCAAGGCTTCGTTGGGTTCGCCGACTCGCATGGCCGCGCGGGCCAGGCCGGATACCACGGCCGCTGGCTCGCCCTTCAGCCGATGGTCCGACCAGACCTGGCGCCAGCGCCGGGCGCCGGGCTCGCCATTGCGCAGGCCGAGCATGTGCCGCGCGCTTCGCGACCAGGGCTCGCCGCTCGTGCGTTGCCGTTCTGCCATGTAGTCGACCATCGCGCTCTCGACCGAGTCGCGGTCGATGGCGCGCGGCGTGTCAGCGAAGAAGCGCGCGTCCCAGCCGGCGAGCTTCCACGGATGGTGATACGCCTCGCGGCCGAGCATGACGCCGTCGACCGATTGCAGGTGCGTGGCGATCTGCTCGTCAGTCGTCACGCCGCCATTCACGACGAAGCAGAGCGCCGGAAAGTCGCGCTTCAACTGCGCAACGATGTCGTGCCGCAGAGGCGGCAGCTCGCGGTTTTCCTTCGGGCTCACGCCCTTGAGCCAGGCGTTGCGGGCATGCACGATGAAGACCTCGCAGCCGCCAGCGCTTGCCACCGTGCCCACGAAGTCTCGTACGAAGTCGTAGCTTTCGAGCTTGTCGATGCCGATCCGGTGCTTGACCGTGACCGGCAGCGAGACCGCGTCGCGCATCGCCTTCACGCAGTTCGCCACCAACACCGGCTCCGCCATGAGGCAGGCCCCGAAGGAGCCGCGCTGCACCCGTTCGCTCGGACAGCCGCAGTTGAGGTTGATTTCGGCGTAGCCCCAACGTTCGCCGAGACGCGCGGCCTGCGCCAGCTCGTCGGGCTCGCTGCCACCGAGCTGCAGCGCCACCGGCTGCTCCACTGCATCGAAGTCGAGATGGCGCGGCACGTCGCCGTGGAGCAAGGCGCCGGTCGTCACCATCTCGGTGTAGAGCCTTGCCCGCTTCGTCAGAAGGCGATGGAAGAAGCGGCAGTGGCGATCGGTCCAATCCATCATCGGGGCAATGCACAAACGCCAGTCGTCAAGTCGATTCACGGAGAAGGCCTAGACGTTCAGCCGCGCAACCATGCGTTCCACTTCTCTTCGTTGAAGACAAACTTGGAGACCAGGTCGGGGCCATCGCAGAACTTTTTGATTTCCTTGCCGATGAAGATCACGGGCCGGTCGGTACCGCGGGCGATCTCGCCGAGGTGGACCACATGTTTGATCGTCGCCGCCAATTTCTCCGGCGGAACCGGCCCTGCCGTGATCCTTTCCAGGACAGCCTCGACATCTTCCTGGTCGATGGAGTCTGGCGGCTTCTCCTCTTTGGGCTTCGCCTTTTCTTTTTCCTTTTCCGCCTGTTCCCGCTTCCGCTGATCGAGCACCTTGCTGTGAAGCTCGCGAGCGGTTTGCAATTGTGTCTCGTTCATCTGGACAAACCGCTGGGGCTTGCCGTCGATGGTGCCGGCGTAGTAGTCAACGCCGCCATAGGTCTCACGGGTGAGGCCGGTCTCCACGTCGTTGATCGGGCCGCCCTCGCGTTTCGTGCCGAGATCGGTTGCGCGGCGGCTGAAGAGGACGTCGTAGACACCGCCTTCGCAGACGAGCCAATAGTGATTCTCGAAGGCCCACGATTTGCCGTCGTCGGCGTTGCCATTGCCCCATTTCGAGTCGACGATCGGGCCGCCTTTGCACATGAAGTCACCCACGTGACCCTTGACGGCGGCATCGGGAAAGCCGACCTCTCGTGCAAGCTCCGCGAACATTTCCGACAACGTTCGGCAGTCCCCCTGGAGACCGCAAGAGAGCCCGCCGGCCTTGTAGTTCGACGAGTAGTTGAATCCGACCGACTTGAAGTTGCCCATGATCTTGTCGAGGATGTGCCCTCCTCTCAGACCTTCGACCCCCGCGAGGAGCGTGGCACGCACGCCGCCTTTCTTCGTCGCCAACGTGATGAGCTCCTGACGCTTCTCGTCGAGCGTTCTCTCCTTCGCAAGCTCCTCCTCGATCTCCTCGGGGGATCGCCTGGGCAGTGGCGGAACCACGGTTGCGGGCTTCGCACCGAGCGACCAGTCGTCTTGCGTCTTGCCGCGATCCGTCGGTGCGACGCCTCCTGGTCGCACGAAGTCCAGATTCGCCAGTCCCAACGCGTCAAGTAGTCCAGCCATTGCCTTGATCCCTTCCAGGGGAAGAATACGTCAAGAGGACACTCGACCCTTGTCCAGCGCCGAGCGAATCGCGCGGTCGAGGTCGCTGCGCCGATAGGGCTTGGTGAGCAGCAGCGCTCCGGCATCGAGCCTTCCGTGGTGGACGAGCGCATTCTCGGTGTAGCCGGAGGTGTAGAGCACCCGCAGGCCAGGGCGAACCTGGCGTGCCGCGTCGGCCAGGGCGCGGCCGTTCATTCCGCCCGGCATGACCACGTCGGTGAACAGCAGGTCGAGGTCCTCGCCTTGCTCGATGACGGCGAGCGCGCTCGGCCCGTCGGGCTTGATCGTGAGGGTGCCCGTGTACTGCGGATACGTCTCGCGCACCTTGGACAGGAAGGCGGAGCAGGCGTCGCGGTCAACGGTCTGGAGATCGCTCACCCTGGCCAGCCCGAAATGCAGCTGCGCCGTGCCCTGGATACGGTCGGCGATGGTCTCGGCCCGGCGCTGCGCGCTGAACATCAGGCGGGCCGTGTCGGCCACGATCGCCCGGTCGCGCTCCTGCAGGAAGCGCCCCAACGCGAGAAGGGCCGGCAGGGTCGGCATTGCTTCGCCAGTTCGGGGCAACGCGCAAACTTGATGATACGTTCGGCCCTGCCGCACGAACCTGCTCGCGGCTCCAAGGAGTGCAGATGGCGCGTGGGCGATTGCTGGTTCTCGACGATGACCCGACGGTCGGCAAGATCCTGGTGTTCGTGGCCGAGAGCGTGGATTTCGAGGCCCGGCTGCATGAACAGGCGCCAGCGTTCCTGCAGGCCGTGGCCGAATGGGCGCCGACGCATGTGGCGATCGACCTGTCGATGCCCGAGATCGACGGCATCGAAGTGCTGCGTAGGCTCGCCAGCACCGGCTGTCGGGCCCGCG
Organism: Caldimonas sp.; assembly: GCA_039933535.1. Classification (GTDB taxonomy): domain Bacteria; phylum Pseudomonadota; class Gammaproteobacteria; order Burkholderiales; family Burkholderiaceae_C; genus Schlegelella_A. The sequence continues at coordinate 3,706 of JBDTNU010000158.1, forward strand.
TCATCATTTCCAGCGGCGCTGGCGCTGGTGAGATCGATGCCGCCTTGCACGAGGCACAGGCACTCGGCCTGCGCACCGCCGGCGCGTTGTCCAAGCCGTTCTCGGTGAAGTCCTTGCGGACCTTGCTTGCAAACGGGCCCGACGCGACGGGTCCCGCGAGCGTGCCCTGACCACGGGACGGGCGCTCAGGCGCGACCCGCGACCTCGGCGATGCCGGCAACGAAGCGCGGCCAGAGCTCGCGTGGCAGGTCGTGGCCCATCCCGTCGATGACGTCGAGCGTCGCGCCGGGAATGCGCGCGGCAAGGTCGCGCCCGGCCGGCACGGGAATAAGCGGGTCGGCGGCGCCGTGGATCACGTGCGTGGGCGGGCGCAACGTCGCGAGCAGGGCCGAGCGGTCGCCGTCGGCGGCGATCGCGAGCATCTGCCGGGCCGTGCCCGCCGGCCGGTACGAGCGCGTCACCGATCGCGTGAATCGCTCGCGCAGATAGTCCTTGGTTGCAGGGAACGCCGGGCTGCCGATCAAGCCGTAGAGCTTGACGTAGTGCTCCACGATGCTTTCGATCCGGTGCGGCTCTTTCGGCCGCGCGATCATCGCGGCTCGCACTTTCAGCGACGGGCCGGGCAGGCGACGCGAGCCGCTCGAGGTCATCATCAATGTCAGGCTCTTCACGCGTTCGGGATGACGCGAAGCCAGGCGCTGCGCGATCATGCCGCCCATCGACGCGCCGCAGACATGGGCACTGGCGATGCCGAGCGCATCGAGCAGCCCGGCCGTGTCGGCCGCCATGTCGACAAGCGTGTACGGGCTCCTCACCTTGAGCCCGATCGCATAGCGCAGGGAGTCGAACGCAAGGTTCGGCACGCCGGCAGCATCGAAGCTCTGGCTCAGGCCGATGTCGCGATTGTCGAAGCGGATGACTCGAAAGCCGCGCGCCACCAGCGAGGCGACGAAGTCCTCGTGCCAGGCCAGCAGCTGCATGCCGAGCCCCATGACGAGGAGCAGCGGCTCGCCCTGCGGCGAACCGTGGTCCTCGACCTCGAGCGCGATGCCGTTGGCGCCGATCTGCATCCGCGCTTCAGCCCGCGTTGGCCGTGGCTTGCTCGGCGCCAGTGCGAAAGAACCAGCGCCTCGCGCCCGAGGCCTCGAACGGGCGCCAGTGGCCGATCGGCTGGGCAAGTCGATCGGCGACGGCGTAGAGCGCGAGCGGGTTCATTCCCATGCCCACGTGGCTCGCGGGCACCTCGATGTTCTCGGTCAGCGGGCCGGGCTCGTTCAGGCTGCAGCGCCAGGAAACGATGCCGTCGCTGCGCGAGAAGATCGAGGTCGTCGGCACCGGTGGTGGCCGACTGATCTGCGCCATCACGTCGGGATCGCCGACGCGCGTTCCGGTCAGCCATTCGTAGACCCGCCACGCGTTGGTGGCGCGCGGATGGCCGGTGAATGGCGTGCCGAGCGTGATCACGCAACGGGTCAGCTCAGGCAACTGCTTGGCCATCTCGCGGGCATAGATCCCGCCCAGGCTCCAGCCAATCAGGCTCACCGACTGGCCAGTGCGGTCGGCCAGCGAGCGGATGTCGGCGGCGCAGCGCTCGAGCACGCCATCGCGCGGACCGGCGTTGATGCCCTGCCCCCAGGCCTGCGTGACGTAGCCCAGGCTGCGCAGAAAGCCGCGCAGCGGCCAGGTCGTGAGGTCGTTGGCGGCCATGCCCGGGAACACCATCACGGGATGCCCGTCGCCGCGCGGCAGCGTGCGCAGCCACGGATAGGCGGCAAGCATCGAGAAGTACTCCATCGGCGCACGCCCCTCGAGAAGCATGAGCAGCGGGCCCGGCGGCCGTGGGCTCTCGTTCGAAATCGCTGCTGCTTTCGGGCGGGGTCTCGGCATGCGCGGGGTGACGGAAGAAGCGTGCGGCATGGTAGCCGGTCGATCTGCCCGGGACTGGGGCGCGCGCCCTAGGCGTCTTGTCGCGAGGGCGACACCGCATCGGCCACCGCGGAAGCGCCCGAGTGCGCCCGTCGCATAGCGAACGACTCGTTCGCGACAAGCGCGCCGATCACGAGCACACCACCGCCGAGGACATGCGGATTGGGTACCTCGTTCGCACCCAGCCAGGTCCACGTCACACCGAAGACGATTTCGAGCAGCGAGAGCAAGGCGGCCTCAGGCGCGCTGAGGTAACGGGCCGCCGAGACCGCGACGAGACACGGTATCGCGAGCTGGGCCACGCCGAGCAAGGCCAGCAACGCGAGGTCGTGCCCGGAGGCGGTGAAAGGCAATGAAGGCACGACGCTGACCAGGCTCGATCCGATCGCACCGATCAGCACAGCGGGAAGAAGGTCGCCGCCACCGGCGCCGCTCTTCTGGATGACGGTCCAGTTGATTGCGGCCGCGATCGGCACGCCGAGAGCGATCGCCGTGCCGGCGAGCTGGCGAACATCGGCGGCGGCAACCTGGTTGGCATACATCCACGCGATGCCGCAGCCCGCGACGACCACTGCGCCCCAGGTCCGCGTCGGCAGGCGATGGCCTAGCGTCAGCCTCGCCACCATGGCCGTGACGAGCGGCGCGATCGCCATCGTCACCAGCACGTTGGCCACGGTCGTCATCGAGATCGCGACCATGAACGCGGTGAACATCACGGCCCAGCAGAGGCCCGAAAGCCAGAGCGTGGCGCCACCCGAACGCAGCGTTTTCGCGAGCGGTCGCCAGCCGCGCAGCCAGCCGAGCAGGACGATCAGCGCGACGGCGTTGAAGAAGCTGCGCCAGAAGGTTGCCTCGAAGCTGCCCGCGGAGTCGAGATGGCGCGTCACCACGCCCGCCATGCTCCACAGGAGCGCGGCGCAGACCATCGCGAGGACGGCTCGCGAGTGCGTCAATTCAGTAGTCGCTACCTGCGCTGCCCGGCGCAAGGTTGTCGAATTTCGTGAGCGGCTTCAGGAAGGTGAGCTTGAACGTGTCGGTCGGGCCGTTGCGCTGCTTGGCGATGATGATCTCGGCCACGCCCGGCTCCTTGCTGGGCGTCGGGCCTTCGAGCTTGTTGTAGTAGTCGTCGCGGTAGATGAACATGATGACGTCGGCGTCCTGCTCGATCGCGCCCGACTCGCGCAGGTCGCTCATCATCGGCCGCTTGTCGGTGCGCGACTCGACGCCGCGGTTGAGCTGCGAGACCGCGATCAGCGGGCACTTCAGCTCCTTGGCCAGCGACTTCAGGGCGCGCGAGATCTCGCCGACCACGGTGGCACGGTTCTCCTCGCTCGTCTCCGAGCTGCCGCTCATGAGCTGCAGGTAGTCGACGACGATCAGGCCGAGCTGGCCGCACTGGCGTGCCTGCCGGCGCGCTCGCGCGCGCAACTCGCTCGGACCGAGCGAGCCGCTCTCGTCGATGAAGAGGCTGACCTTGCCGAGCTTTTCGACCGCTTCGGACATGCGTCCCCATTCGTCGTCGCGCAGGGCGCCGGTGCGCAGCCGCTGCTGGTCGATGCGGCCGAGAGATCCGACCATGCGCAAGGCCAGTTGCGAAGCGCCCATTTCCATCGAGAAAACGACGACCGGCAGCCCCTCCTTGACGGCGACGTGCTCGGCGATGTTGAGCGCCAGCGCGGTCTTGCCCATCGAAGGTCGCGCAGCGAGAACGATCAGGTCGCCAGCCTGCAGGCCCGCGGTCAGCCGGTCGAGGTCATAGAAGCCGGTGCGAACGCCGGTCACCTCCTCGGCGCCGTTCTCGTGCAGCTCGTTGACGCGGTCGATCAGCTGCACGACCAGCTGGTCCATGCTCTGGAAGCCTTGCCGCGACCTCGAGCCTTCCTCGCCGATGCGGAAGATCTTGCCTTCGGCCTCGTCGAGGATCTGCGCGACCGGGCGGCCTTGCGGATTGAACGCGCTGGTCGCGATCTCGTCGCTGGCGGCCACGAGCTTGCGCAGCACCGAGCGCTCTCGCACGATCTCGGCATAGCGGCGGATGTTGGCCGCGCTCGGCACGCTCTGCGCGAGCGCGTTGAGGTAGGCCAGGCCACCGCACTCTTCGGCCTTGCCCAGGCTTTGCAGCTGCTCGAAGACGGTGATCACGTCGGCCGGTTTGGTCGCGTTGACGAGGACCGACATGGCCGTGAAGATCAGCCGGTGCTCGAAGCGATAGAAGTCCGATTCGGTCAGCAGATCGCCGACACGATCCCAGGCGCCGTTGTCGA
>JBDTNU010000159.1:0-7868 GCA_039933535.1 Caldimonas sp.
GAGCCGATTCGCATCATCGTCCAGAACGCCGGTGACGAGCCGAGCGTGGTCGTGAATGCGGTGCTGGCCGGCAAGGGCAACTACGGCTACAACGCCCAGAACGGTCAGTATGGCGACATGATCGACATGGGCATCCTGGACCCGACCAAGGTCACCCGCACGGCGCTGCAGAACGCCGCTTCGGTGGCTGCCTTGATGCTGACCACCGAAGCCATGATCTCCGAAGCACCGAAGGAAGAGGCCTCGGGCGGCGGCGGTGGCATGGGCGGCGGCATGGGTGGAATGGGCGGCATGGGCGGCATGGACATGTAGTCCGGCGGCTTGCCTGCTGATTTCGAAAGGGCTGCTTCGGCAGCCCTTTTTCATTGGTCGCACCAGGCACCACTTCGAATACCAGCCGCTCGTACGCGACAGTCCTCATCACGAAGCAGCGCCGCTTGGAGCGACCGCCTGCGAGCGGGATAATCAACCGTCATCCTCTCCGAGGCCCCTGTTGAGCGCATCTTTGTATCAACGCTTCGTCGAGGACGAACTGGCCCTCGCGCCGGCGCTTGTCGCGCGCGTCCTGACCGGTACCCTGCAGCTGCTCGGCCCGTCGCGGGAGAGCAGCCCGTCAAACGCGGGCGAACGAGCGCATCACTCCGAAATCGTCAAGAGCCTGCATCGCGATGCCGCTCTCTACGAGAAGACCTTTGTCGAGTCGCTGACGAGGCGAGTGCGGGAAGAAATCGATGGAGCGCGAGAGAGCAGCTTTTCCGAGGCACGCAGCGGGCTCGGTGGACTGGAGTTGATGGACGAATCGCGCGTCGAGATCGACATCGAGATCTCGCGCGCGATGCAGCTCATCGACAGCACGGCCGAATGGGAGTTGCGTGAGCTGCAGACCTTCACTTCGACACTGACCGCGCAGGCGCACGTCAACGCCGAGTCGAACCCGTTTCGTCCGCTGGTCTACGCGTCTGCACTCTGGGACGCGACCTGTGCGGTGGTGAATTCTCAGAGTCAACGCGCGATCGTCCTGCGCACTTCGGCAGGCGTCCTGGCGGGGCTGCTCAAGAACGCGTGGGCGGCTGCTTCGACACGGCTCGAAGCCGCAGGCGTGGAACCGGGGACCTATCGCACGGTCATCCTGCCGTCGGGCGCCAGCTTCGGGCGCTTGACGGCGGCCGTGCCCGTGCGAACAAGTGCCTTGAGTTCGCTCCTCTCGAGCATGCCGGGCGCGTCGTTCGGGGCAACGCGTGGCGGTGGCGAGGGCAGTGGGGGGGGCGACGGCAATGGGACAGTGCGCGCGGTTCGCAGCGACGGCACGTCTCGACGCAATCCCGAGCTGGAGCAGGCGCTGCTGCGCCTCGATGAACTGCTGCGTCATCTTCCCTCCGAAGTCTCGCTCGCCGGCCGAGGCACGCCCGGGGGCAATCGCCTGGAGCAACATCGAGCGGCGCTCGTCGCCAGTGCCAGCGAGCCGATCGATCGCCAGGTAATCGAACTCGCGACGCGGTTGTTCGAGTCGCTGCTGAGCGATTCGCAGTTGCCCGGCTCGTTTCGGCCGATGCTCGCGCGCATGCAGATCGCGGTCCTGCGCGTCGTGCTGGCCGAGCATGCCGTTCTCGATTCGTACGAGCACCCGGTCTGGCGCTTGCTGGATCGTATCGGCGAAGTGAGTCTCGGCTACTCACGTGTCCAGGATCCGCGGCTGTCGGCATTTCTCTCGTTCAGTACCGCCGTGGCCGAAGAGATGGCCGGCGCGGCAGCGCCCGACAGCGCGCTGTTTCGACGTGGCTTGAATCGGGTCGAGGGCTTCCTGGCCGAGCAGTTGCAAGGCCAATTGCGTTCCGCGCAGGCATCTGTCGAGGCCCTTCAGCTCGCCGAACGCCGCGAGCTCCTGCAACAGCATCTGGCGCAAAGACTGACCGACCAGATGGTGCCGGTGCGCACCACGCCGACCATGCGCCGCTTCGTCACCGGCACCTGGGCGCAAGTGATTGCCGAGGACATGCTCGGCAAGGGGGAGCAGTCGGAAGCGGCGATGGGCGACCTGAAGACCGTCGACGACCTGCTCTGGAGTCTGAAGATTCCCGACCATCCGCAAAGCCGCCAGCGCCTGCTTCAGTTGCTGCCCGGATTGCTGCACCGCTTGCGAGTCGGCATGGAGCTCGTGGCCCTGCCCCTGGCGGAGCAACAGGCGGTGCTCAACGAGCTGATGACCATCCACACCGAAGCGTTGCGCCCCGGCACGCGAGGCACTGGCGCACTGACACCCGAAGAGATCGTCCAGCGCATGCGCGACGAAGTCCTGTCCGAGACGCCGACATCGCGCGCCTTCAGCGATTCGGTGATCGACCTGTCGTCGATGGAGACCGTACCCGCGGAGCACCTGCCGAGTACCGGTGACAACCCGGAGGATGATCCGGCGCGAAGGATCGAGGCGCTTCGCGCGGGCGATCGACAGCGCATCTTCCTGCACGGCCGATGGAGTCGTGTTCAGTTGCTCTGGCGCAGCGACCGCAGTCTTTTCTTTCTGTTCGCCGGCGAATCGCCGACACATACGCACTCGATCACGCGCCGGGCGCTCGAACGATTGAGCACCGCCGGACTGGTGCAACCGCTGGAAATCCGATCGCTGGTGCAGCGTGCCGTCGACCGGATGATGCGCGGCCTCTCGCCGCGCGCCTGAGCCGCATCGGGGCTGGACAAGCTCGGCGTTTCGTGACCTACGACTCGGATATCCCTGCGGGCATTGACTCGCCGGCGACCGACGCCCGAATGGCGTCGCCTTCTGAGACGTGAACCCATTCGTGCAGAACGCGCGCGGCGTCACCGACTCCGGCGCGGCTGAGGGCCGAGAAGGCGGCCAGCGAAACATCCGCCTCAGGCGACGTCATTTCGCCGAGCACCTCGTTCGCACGCCGCAGCGCGTCGGCGGTTTCGCTTCGATTCAACTTGTCGGCCTTGGTCAGCAAGGCGAGCAGCTTGACCGAACCGTTGGCGATTCGAGGCGCGACGAAGCCGAGCAGCTTGAGATCCATCTCGGTGAAGCCGAGCCGCGCGTCGACGAGGACCACGATCGCGCTGAGGCTGCGGCGCACGGCGAGGTACTCGGCCATCACTTCCTGCCAGCGCAGCTTCGCGCTCCGCTCGACCGCTGCATAGCCGTACCCCGGGAGGTCGGCGAACAGCGCGTCGGGCGCGAGCTTCGGGCCGACTTCGAAGAGGTTGATGTGCTGGGTTCGGCCGGGCGTCTTCGAAGCGAACGCGAGACGCTTTTGCTGCGTCAGCACGTTGATTGCCGTCGACTTGCCCGCGTTCGAGCGGCCGACGAATGCAATCTCCGGCAACTCGCTCACCGGCAATTCGGCAAGCTTGCTTGCCGTGGTCAGGAAGCGCGCCGTGTGGGTCCAGGCGAGAGCCCGCTTCACTGCCGCACCCGTGTCGTCGCCGGAAACCGAAGCCGGCGGCGCAGGCGGTGGTGAATGGGTCATGGCTCTCGCAAATCCGTCATTGTAAAATCAACAGCTTTGCACAAGGACATTCCCTTCTCATGAAGCCTGCTGCTCGAGTGAGTGTCGGTCTGATCCTGGCTTGCCTGGGCGCATGGGCGCTCGCCGCTGAGCCGGCAGCCGCAGCCAAGGCCGACCCCGCGAAGGGAGAGGCGATCTCCACTGGCACGTGCGTCGCCTGTCATACCAACGACGGATCGCGCGGCAGCGCCGCCAATCCGATCCTGCAAGGGCAGCATGCCGACTACCTCGCCAAGCAGCTCCTGGAATTCAAGGCCGGCAAGCGGCAGAACGCGATCATGACCGCCATGGCCGCCACTCTGAGCGAGGCCGACATGAAGAATGTCGCCGCCTTCTATGCCAGCAAGCATGCCAAGCCCGGCTTCGCGAAGAACAAGGACCTCGCTGTCCTCGGCGAAAAGATCTATCGCGGCGGTGTGGCCGACCGCGCCATTCCGGCCTGCGCCGGTTGCCACGGTCCCAGCGGTGCCGGCATCCCCGCACAGTACCCTCGCCTGTCCGGACAGCACGCCGACTATGTCGAGGCGCAACTGGTCGCGTTTCGAGGTGGCGTTCGCCATAACAACGTTGCGATGACGGGTGTCGCGGCGAAGCTGAACGACCGCGAAATCAAGGCCGTGTCGGACTACGTGACCGGCTTGCGCTGAACGACGGGCGTCGGAGCCGGGGCACCTTCCGAGGCTTCCGGCTTCAGCAGCAGTCCGTCCACGCCATAGAGCTTCGCGAGAGCCGCCAGCTTGGGCGGCGCGGACCGGATCGCGAAACGCCGGCCCCAAGCCTCCGCAAGGCGGTCGATCTCGAGCAAGACCGCCAGCGCAGCCGAATCGAAGTGCTGCAAGGGACCTGCGTCGACGACGACCGCCGTCTCGCTGCCTTCCGATTGCAGGGCCTGCTTGAGCATGCGCAGCGTGTCGCGCGCCTCGTGCGCCGTCAGGGTCGCGGGAAGAAGCAGCACTTCGTCAGCGAGGAGCGCGCGTCATCAGCTCTTCGCGCCAGCGGCGGCCGCGGCCTTGTTGCGTTCGGCCAGCTTGCCGATGAGGCCATCGATGCCGTTGGCGCCGATCTCCTGCGCGAAGCTGTTGCGATAGTTCTCGACCAGCCAGACGCCGAGGACGTTGACGTCGTAGATCTTCCACGAGTTGCCAGCCTTCGCGAGTCGATAGTCGAGCTGGATCGGATCGCCTTTGCCGCGGATCTCGGTGCGCACGACGACTTCGGGGTCGGTTGGTGCTGAACGCATCGGCTTCAATTCGATGGTCTGCTCCTGGCTCACCTGCGCCAGAGCGCCGGAATAGGTTCGCACGAGCAGCAGCTTGAATTCGTCCTGCAAACGCTTTTGCTGGTCGGGGGTGGCCTGGCGCCAGTAGCGGCCGACGGCAGACGACGTCATGCGCTGGAAGTCGACGTAGGGCATCACCTTCTGATCGACCAGCGCCGTCACCTTCTTGACGTCGCCGGTCTGGATCGACTTGTCGGCCTTCAGGGTATCGAGCACGTCGCTCGAAACTTCCTTGATAAGCGCGTCGGGGGCCTTGGCCTGCGCCTGGGCGCCGACCGAAGCGAAGAGCGTCATCGTCGCCGCCACCAGCCAGCCGACGGTTCTTGTCGTGGAGATCATTCTTTTTTCCTTGCGAGAAAATACCAGGCAGCGAGCGTGCACCATGTCACGCAACCCTGCTGCCAGCGTGGCAGTCAGCGTGCCGGGGCCGAGCCGGCATTCTCAGGAGCCGAGGCCGGCGCGGCCGTCGCCGGTGCAGCGAGGTTGCCTGCCGCCGCGCCCGCTGCACCCGAGGCCGCGTCTTCGGGCGCCGCGGGTGTTTCGGGTAGGTCGCCGTCGAACACGAGGCTGCGCCGCCGTTGCAGGTAGGCGTCGCGAACAAACGTGTATTTGTCGAGCGCGATGTCGTCGATGACGCGCGTCGCACCGAGCAGGCCGGCGCGCGTATTGACGATTTGCAGCACTGTCAAGCCGACCTGGGTTCCCGTCCCGTTGAAGAACGCCGGCGGCGACGCCAGGCGATCGACCGGAATCGCGGCGGCGTCGCGCACCGAAGACGGCCCCAGGATCGGCAGCACGATGTAGGCGCCGGCGCCAACGCCATACCGCCCGAGCGTTTGGCCGAAGTCCTCGTAGTGATGGTCGAGCCCCATCTCGGAGGCCACGTCGAGGATGCCGAACAGACCGAAGACGGTATTGGCGCCGACCCGCGTCAGGTCTTCGAATCCGGCCTCGAACTTTCCCTGCACCATGTTGTTGATCGAGGACCAGGCGTCGGCGAAATTGCTGAAGAAGTTGCCGACGCCGCGCCGCACGGGTTGCGGTATGACGTTGGTATAGGCCGTCGCCACGGGCTTGAGAACCGTGCGGTCGACGTCCTCATTGAAGTTGAAGACCTTTCGGTTCCATTTTTCCCAGGGGTCGAGCCGTTGGCCCGGGCCGCCACGCGCCGCCTGGATGGTCGTGCAACCGGCGAACGTGACCGCCATGCCTGCGGCGGCAGCCAGGAAAACGATCCGGAGCAGGCGTCGACGACTCACTTCTTTCCCCCACTGGCCGCGGGTGCGGGCGCAGCCGGAGTGGCGCCGCCCGCGTCGGCCGCCTTGCTGAAGAGGAACTGGCTGATCAGGCTCTCGAGGACGACGGCAGATTGGGTCTGCTTCGTCTGGTCGCCTCCTGCCAGCATCTTCTCCTGCGCTCCCGGCTCGACCCCCACGTACTGATCGCCCAGCAGGCCCGACGTCAGGATGCGGAACGAGGAGTCGGTCGGAAACTGAACGTCCTTCTGGATGTCGAGCTGAACGACTCCCTGGTACAGCTTGGGGTCCAGCTTGATCGATGCAACGCGACCGACAGTGACGCCCGCGCTTCGCACCGGGGCCCGGACCTTCAAGGCGCCGATGTTGTCGAAGTAGGCCGTCACGGCATAGGTTTCGCCGGAACTGAAGGTGCCGAGATTCGCCGCCTTCAGCGCGAGGAACACGACTCCCAGCAGGCCGAGCAGGACGAAAATCCCGACGAATGTTTCAACGCTTTTCTTGCCCATCGCGATCGCTTCCGTAGTGTCTCGATGCTAACCGCGCGTCACGGCGTGGAGAACATCAGGGCGGTCAGCACGAAGTCCGAGCACAACACGCCGAGCGACGCGACGACGACGGTGCGGGTGGTGCCGTTTGCCACGCCTTCCGGGGTGGCGTCGGCTTCGTAGCCCTGGTAGAGCGCGACGAACGTGCAGATGAAGCCGAACACGATGCTCTTGACGATGCCGTTGCCGATATCGCGCTTGACGTCGACGCCCGACTGCATGATCGACCAGAAGTTGCCAGCGTCGACACCGATCAGCAGCACGGCGACGACGTAGGCGCCGAGAATGCCGACGGCAGAAAAGAGGACGGCGAGGATCGGCATCGAGATGATTCCGCCGATGAAGCGCGGTGCCAGCACCCGGCTCTTCGGGTCGATCGCCATCATGTCCATCGCCGCGAGTTGCTCGCCGGCCTTCATCAGGCCGATCTCGGCCGTGAGCGAGGTGCCGGCGCGTCCCGCGAAGAGCAACGCCGTCACGACCGGGCCGAGCTCGCGCGTCAGCGACAGGTTCACGATCAGGCCGAGCGACTCGGCAGCGCCATAGGTGACCAGCGCGTAGTACATCTGCAGCGCGAGCACGAAACCCACGGCCAGCCCCGACGCGATGATGATGACCAGCGATCGATTGCCGATCGCATGAATCTGCGCCACCACCAGGTAAGGCCGGCGCAGCGCCGCGGGACAGGCTCGGATCAGGTCGACGAAGAAGGTCGCGTAGTGGCCGAAGGTGCGCAGCAACTCGATCGTGCTGCGGCCCAATCGCTCGACGAGCACGCTCATTGCGCCGGCACGCGCGCGCCGCTCAAGCCCGAACTCCGAAGTCTTCCGCCAGCGGCGGCGCCGGGTAGTGGAAGCGGATCGGCCCGTCGGGCTCGCCTCGGATGAACTGGCGCACTTCAGGCTCTTCGGACTCGGCGAGCTGCTTCGCCGTTCCGTGGGCCACGACCTTGCCTTGCGATGACATCAGGTAAGCATAGTCGCAGATCGAAAAGCATTCCTCGACGTCGTGCGAGACCAGGATCGAGGTCGCGCCGGTGGTGTCGTTGAGGGTGCGAATGAGGTTCGCCGCGACGCCCATCGAGATCGGATCGAGCCCGGCAAAGGGCTCGTCGTACAGGATCAGCTCGGGGTCGAGCGCGATCGCTCGTGCGAGTGCGACGCGCCGCGCCATGCCTCCCGATATCTCCGAGATGCGCAGCTTGGCCGCACCGCGCAGGCCGACCGCGTTGAGCTTCATCAGCACGATGTCGCGGATCATCGCCTCG
>JBDTNU010000160.1:0-7861 GCA_039933535.1 Caldimonas sp.
TTCGACATGTTCCGCATCGAGTCGGGCAAGATCGCCGAGCACTGGGACCCGGCGCCGAAGCAGTAGGCAGGCATCGGCGCTCACTGAACCGCCACCGGAGGACCTCGCGGACGCCATCGAAGCCATGCACGGCCGGCGCTCGATCCGCGCCTGCCATCCCGAGCCGGTCGAAAGGGCCTTGCTCGAGGATCTGCTCTGGGCTGCCGTGCAGGCGCCTTCACCGCCGGTCAGTGGCGAGACGCCCTGGGCACTGTGCGTGCTCGAGGGCGTGGTGCGGATTGCGGCCTATGGCGACCGGGCGTTGACCTATGCCCGGGACCATCAGCCCGCTGGCCGCCTCTGGACCTGGACCGAAAGGCCCGGCTTCAAGGTGTTCTGGGACGCACCGACCTTGGTCCTGGTCTGCGCCAGGCAGGCCAATCCCGAGACCCCCTTCGATTGCGCTCGCGCCGGCCAGAACCTGATGCTCGCCGCGCATGCGCGCGGGCTTGGCTCATGCTGGGTCGGTGCGCCGATCCGGTGGTTGCGCAGCCCGGGCGTCGCCGAAGAGCTCGGCTTGCCCGCGGGGTTCGACGCGGTCGTCGCCGTGATCCTGGGCGTGGCTGCAGAGAACCCCGAAGGAAATCCGCGCCCCAGGCCGGCGATTCATTGGTGCGAGCCCGGTCAGGGCACTGGCTGACCTCATGGCGCCATGCGCATCGATAGCGTCCAACGACGCCGCGTCCTATACGCCGAACGGAAGGTAATGCCTCGCAGGCTTTCGGGGTGGCCGCGCTCGGAGCAAGAAGATCCGCGAACCCTTGTGTGGGCGACCTTGCTTGCCGTGACGGCGCTGCCTGCCGAAGCGATCGTCGTCAGCCAGCGCGCCGTGGCGGAGACCTTGGTACTGGTCTTTCTCGGCTTCGCGGCGTTCCTGTTCCTGGTTGTGCTGGGGCTGGCGGCGATGTTCGGCGGACGCGGGCAGCGCGCAGCCCGACTCAGGGTGGCCCTGATCGCCTTCCCGGCGGCAAGCGCAGCCGCCGCCGCTGTCTTGTGGGCGCTGAGCTCGTCGGCATTCGAGCACGCGCTGTTGCTCGCGGCCCTCTTTCTGGCTGCGACCGCGCTCGCTCTGGTCGTCCAGGCCTTCGTCGCCTCGCGCCGGCCCTAGCAGGCGCTCAACGCGACCGGGTGAGCCGGATCACGTTCCATGAGGCGGGCGCCAGGGTCGCCTGAATGCGGTCGACGCCGAGCCTGACTTCCTTCAGGGCCGTGGGCGCGACGCGGTTCGGCTTGTCGCGCGTGTTGGTCGCTTTCAGATTCTTGTGCCGCAATTGCAGCGCGGTGTCGAGCATCGGCTGGCCGAAGCCGGGCAGGGCGACGTCGAGGCTCATCGGCTCTTCGAGGTTGCGATTGAGCGCGAACAAGGTCAGTGCGCCGCTCCGTGGATCTTCGACCGCGGCCAGCTTGAGGTAGGGCACCGCAGGCATCGGAAAGTACACCGGCGCCGTGCCGCGCGGATCGTAGTAGCTCGCCGAGTAGGTGGGCGAATCGACCTCGGCGCGCAAGACGCGGCCGCGGCCGAAGCGGCTCATCTGCGCGAACGGGTGGAAGATGGTCTGCCGCCACGCCGGCCCGCCGGTCTCGGTCATGATCGGCGCGATCACGTTCACCAGCTGCGCCAGGCAGGCCACCTTGATGCGGTCGGCGTGGTTGAGCAGCGAGATGCAGGCGCCTCCGAAGGCCAGCGCATCCTCCATCGAATAGATTTCCTCGAGGATCGGCGGCGCCTCGGGCCAGCCGGGTTTGACGCGGCCGCCGTCCTGCTTTCGGCGCGTGCGGTACCAGACGTTCCACTCGTCGAAGCTGAGCATGATCTTCTTGCTCGAGTGCTTGCGCGCCGAGACCGAGTCGGCGATGGCCACCATCTCTTCTATGAAGCCGTCCATCAGGTCGGGGCTGGCCAGGAAGGCCGGCGTGTCGGCCGCGTAGTTGTTGATGTAGGTGTGCAGCGAGATGTACTCGACGTGCTCGAAGGTGTGCATGAGCACCGTATCTTCCCAGGCGCCGAAGGTCGGCATGTTGCGTCCCGAGGATCCGCAGGCCGCGAGCTCGATGCCGGGGTCTATCCACTTCATCATCTTGGCCGCCTCGGTGGCGATGCGCCCGTATTCGGTGGCGGTCTTGGCTTCCATCTGCCAGGGGCCGTCCATCTCGTTGCCCAGGCACCAGAACCTGACGTCGTGCGGCTTCTTCCAGCCGTGCTTCGCGCGCAGGTCCGAGAGCGCCGTGCCGCCGGGAAAGTTGCAGTACTCGAGCAGGTTGCGAGCCGCATCGCCGCCGCGCGTGCCGAGGTTGACGGCGAGCATCGGCTCGATGTTCGCCAGCCGGCACCAGTCGATGAACTCGTTGGTGCCGAAGGCATTGCTCTCGGTCGACATCCAGGCGAGGTCGAGCCGGCGCGGCCGCTTGTCGACGGGGCCGACGCCGTCTTCCCAGTTGTAGCCGGAGACGAAGTTGCCGCCGGGGTAGCGCATGATCGTCGGCGCCAGCTCTTTCACCAGCGCGAGCACGTCGCCGCGAAAGCCGTGCTTGTCGGCGGTCTTGTGTCCCGGCTCGTAGATGCCGCCGTAGACGCAGCGGCCGAGGTGCTCGACGAAGGCGCCGAACAGGCGTGGATCGGTCTCGCCGATGGCTGCGTCGTGCCTGAGGGTTACCGATGACTTGCGCATGCGATGTTCACTCCGCGGGGTGGCTCGTGTCAGGTGCTTGCCGGCGCGCCGATGTCGGCGACCTCGGGCGAGAGCACGGCGTTCTTCAGCTCGATCGAATAGGGGTGCTGCGGGTGGTCGAGCGTGCTGCGCGCGTCGCCCGACTCGACGACCTTGCCCTGCCGCATGATGACGACGCGGTCGCTGATGCTGTATGCCGTGGCCAGGTCGTGGGTGATGTAGACGATCGAGACGCCGAGCTCGTCGCGGAGCTTGCGAAACAGGTCGACGATGGCCGTGCGCAGCGACGCGTCGACCATCGAAACCGGCTCGTCGGCGACCAGCAGCGAGGGCGATGCGACCAGCGCGCGCGCGATCGCCACCCGTTGCAGCTGGCCGCCGGACAGCTCGTGTGGAAACCGGCCGCGTACCTCGGCGAGCGAGAGGCCGACCTTGCGCAATGCAGCGTCGGCCTGCTGTGCCGCAGCTTCGGCGGTTTTCGCGCCGGCGAACTGGCGCGCGGTCATGAACAAATAGCGGTCGAGCTGCTTCATCGGATTGAAGGCCTCGAACGGGTTCTGGAAGATCGGCTGGACCTGGCGCATGAAATCGAGGCGCTGGCGCCGGCTGCGCACGTTCGCGAGGTCGTTGCCCTTGAAGAGGATGCGACCGGCGCTCGGGCGCACCGTGTTCAGGATCATTCGCGCGAGCGTGGTCTTGCCGCTGCCCGATTCGCCGATGATGGCCAGGATCTCGGGCCCGTTCGCGCCGACCTCGAAGCTGACGTCGTCGACCGCTCGCGCGCCGCGCCCGAACAGGCCGCCCAGGTGATAGATTCGAACCACCTGGCGCACTTCGAGCAGCGGCGTGCTCATGGGGTGGTCGCCGGCGTCACGGCGAAACAGGCCGCGCGGTGGCCGGGCGCGACGTTCACGAGCGGCGGCGTCTCGCGCTTGCAGACATCCCTCGCGAGCGGGCAGCGCGGGTGAAAGCGGCAACCGGTCGGCGGATCGGCGAGGTTCGGGGGCGAGCCCTCGAGCGCCTTGACCGCGGTGTTGCCGCCCAGGCGAGGCAGGCTCGCGATCAGGTGCCTCGTGTAGGGGTGACGCGGCGTGCGGAAGATGTCGGCGGTGCGCCCTTCTTCGATCAGCCGGCCGGCATACATCACGCCCAGGCGATGGCAAAGATTGGCGTGCACCGCCATGTCGTGGGTGACGAAGATCAGCGACGACTTCAGCTCGCGCTGCACCTCGCGGATCATCTCGAGCACGCTCTTCTGCACGATCACGTCGAGGGCAGTGGTCGGCTCGTCGGCGATGATCAGCTCGGGCCGGCACACCGTCGCCAGCGCGATCGCGACGCGCTGGCGCATGCCGCCCGAGAGCTGGTGCGGATAGGCCTCCAGGATCTCGGGCCGCAACTGCAGGCGCAGCAGGTGCGCGCGAACGATCTCGAGGAACTCGTCTCGCGGCTTCCCGATGTGGGCGAACGCGAAGTCGACGAACGAGTGGCGAACCCGTCGCACCGGGTTGAGCACGCTCATCGAGCCTTGCATCACGTAGGAGAGATGCTTCCAGCGAATGGCGGCCAGCGCGCTTGAGCCCGCTTCGTATAGGTTCAGCGGCTGGCCGGCGAAGTTGAACTCGACGCTGCCGGCCACGACCCGAAGCGGCGGCCGGATCGCGCCGGCGATGGTCTTGATCAAGGTGCTCTTGCCACAGCTCGATTCGCCCGCCAGTCCGTATATCTCGTCGGGCTGCACCGCCAGGCTGACGCCGTCGACGGCGCGCACTTCGCGCTGCACGCCGAACTGATGGGTCTGGTAGTAGGCGCGAAGGTTCTTCACCTCGACGACCGCCGCGCCAGGCGGGGGCGCCATCATGACTTGCCTCGCCCGAGCCGGCTGCGCGGATCGATGAACTCGTTCATCGAGACCGCGAGCAGGAACAGGCCGATGAAGGTGATGACGACGAGCGCGACCGGGAAGGCGATCCACCACCAGATGCCAGCCACCAGTGCCGTGTGCTGGTTGGCCCAGTAGATCATCGTGCCGATGGTCGGCGTGTTGATGTCGGTGAAGCCGAGCACCGAGAGCGTGACTTCGAGGCCGATCGACCAGTTCAGGTTGTTCATCGTCGTCGAGAAGACGATCGGAAGCACGTAGGGCAGGTGCTCCTGCACCAGGATCTGGCGCATGCTCATGCCGGAGAAGATGCTGGTCTCGGTGAACTCGCGCGTGCGCAAGCTCATCGCCACCGAGCGGATCAGGCGCGCGTCGTAGGCCCAGCCGAGGCAGGCCATCACGACGGCGAGTGAAGCCCACGACATCCTGTCCTTCATCACGAAGTAGAAGAGCACGAGGATCGGGAACAGCGGGATGACGATGAAGGTGTCGTTGACCGACATCAGCATCCGGTCGACCCAGCCGCCGGCATAGCCCGAGACCAGGCCGATCAGGAGCGAGAGCACGCGGCTGATGACGGCCACGAGAAAGCCGAACAGCAGCGTGTTGCGGATCGCGAAGGTCAGCAGCCAGAACACGTCCTGGCCGCGCGAGGTCGTGCCCAACACGTTCGGCCAGCCGGGCGGCAGGTCGGGCGGCACGACGTAGCTGTCGAGCGGCGAATACGGCGACACGAACGACAGCAGCGCGAACACCAGCACGAACGAGAGCAGCGACACGCCGACCAGAAAGCCGCGGTTGTGGCGAAGCAGGTCGCGAAAGATCGTCCACATCGCAGGGCCTACGCGACCTTCACGCGCGGGTCCAGAAAGGGATAGAGCATGTCGAGCAGCAGCACCGCTGCCGAGACGGCGACGATCGAGACCGAAGTCAGCCCGAGCACCAGGCTGTAGTCGCCGGCGTGCACGGCATCGACCAGCAGCGAGCCGATGCCGGGGTAGCCGAATACCTGCTCGGTGATGATGGCGCCGTTGAAGATGCCGCCCAGCGACATCGCCAGGCCGGTCACCTGAGGCACCAGCGCATTGCGCATGACGTACGAGCGCAGGATGCGGCCGCGCGCCACGCCGCCGAGCTCGGCGTAGATCACGTAGTCCTCGTTGACGATGTTCGAGACCAGCGAGCGCATGCCCATGAACCAGCCGCCGAGCCCGACCATCACGAGCGAGAGCACGGGCAGCACCGAGTGCTTCAGCACGCTCAGCGCGAAGTCGAGGTTGAGGCCGCGCGTCATGTTCATCTGCGCGCCGCCGGTGATCGGCAGCACCGGCCAGACGTAGCCGAAGACGATCAGCAGCACGAAGGCGACGATGTAGTACGGGATCGGATGAAAGCCCATCACCAGCACGCCGGTCAGGCGCAGGGTGCTGCTGTCGCGCAGGTAGCCGGCCAGTCCGCCGAGCAGGTTGCCGAGCACCCAGGTGAGCGTGGTCGACACGATCAGCAGGCCAGCGGTCCAGGGCAGGGCGCGGCCGATCAGCTCGCTCACCGGCGTCGGAAAGGCCGAGAGCGAGGGGCCGAAGTCGAGCACGGCGACCCGCTTCCAGAACGAGAAGTACTGCTCCCAGGCACTGCCCTCGAGGCCGTAGAGCTCGCGCAACGACTGGCGCATCAGGCCGATCGCCTCGGGGCTGGTACTGCCGAAGGCGGTCGACGCCGAGATCGTCTGCTCTACCGGATTGATCGGCGTCGAGTGGGTGATGACATAGGCGATGTTGATGCCGATGAACACCACCAGCACGAACTGGCCGAGGCGGCGCAACACATAGCGCGCATAGCCGGTCATCCGCGAAAGCCTATTGCTTCTGCTTCAGCTTGACCATCATGTACTTGGTGTTGGCCCAGTTGGGCACGGGGTCGGTGTAGGGCGCGGTCGCGGCGTTGGGATAGCCGGTCCAGTAGGTGTCGTCCATCACCGTGAAGACGTTGTACGACATGAGAGGGATGCTCGGCATCTCGCGCACGGCGAGTTTGACGTATTCGCGGCCGAGCTCGACGCCCTTGGGATCGTCGAAGCCAACGGTGCGAATCTGCTCGATGATCTTGTCGAGCTCGGGGTTCGACCATCGCTGCCAGTTGCGCGGCGGTTGCGGCTGCCCCGGCGGCGCGACGAACTGCGAGTGCCAGCTGTCGAGAAAATACGAAAGGTCGGGATGGCCGCCCCAGGTCTCGACGCTCCAGCTGATCATGGCGTCGAAGTCGCCGGCGGCGCGCCGGTCGGCCAGCGTGCCCTGCGCGACGACGGTGCTCGAGTCGATGCCGAACTGACGCCATTGCTGCGCCACCATCGAGCCTGCCCGTGTCATCACGGGGCGGCCGTCGCCCTCGACCGTGATCTTCACCGTGAAGGGCTTGCCGTCGGGTGTCATCCACTGGTCGCCCACCTTCTTGAAGCCGGCCTTCTGCAGCAGCTCGGTAGCGGCCTGTGGATCGGGCTTCCACCATCCCATGCCGAAGGCTTTCGCGATCTCGTCGGGCTTGCTCGTGATCTGCTCGCCCATGCTCGGGCGCAAGGAGTCGGCGACCTGCTTGCCGATGGTCGCGTCGTAGGGCCTGATCTTGCGCTTGCCGGTGTCGACCTCGAAGTTCTTCAGCCACGCTTCGAGCGGCGCGTGGTAGTACTCGGGGTGCGTTCCGGTGGGCGGCACGCCGATCGCCGAGATCGTCGCCGCTCCCCGGTACGAGGCCATCGAGACGGCCTTGATGTCGATCAGCAAGGCCAGCGCCCAGCGCACGTCGCGGTTCTTCAGCCACTCGTTCTGCGTGTTGAAGATCACCGCCGCCAGCGTCGGATCGGGGTGCGCGTAGGGGAAGCCGGTGAACCAGCCGTGCGAGGTCTTCGACTGCTTGGCGAGCGTGAACATGCCTTCGGGCGACGTGTCGTGGATGATGTCGAGCTGGTGGTTCATCTGCGCGATGACGCGCTTGTCGGGCGGGCCGGCGTCGACGTAGGCAACGTACTTCGGCCCGGGCTGGCCGAAGCGCGCCAGCGTCGTCCGCTGCCAGTCTTCACGGCGCTGCCAGACGAACCACTTGCCGTTCGGGTCGAAGCTGTTGAGCACGTAAGGCCCGAGCGAGATCGGTGGATTGAAGGCGAACTTCAGCGGGTCGCCCGCCTTCTCGAACACGTGCTTGGGCATCATCCACATCGCGTTCCAGCGCACCGTGAACAGGGCGTGGAAGCGCGAGTTGGGCTTCTTCAGCTTGAAGA
>JBDTNU010000161.1:0-7821 GCA_039933535.1 Caldimonas sp.
TCGCGAGTAGCCGTCGTCATCGGGATTGAAGACCCCGAACTGCGCGCCCGGCCGGGTGGCCGAGACGCCGCGGCTGCTGTCGCGACCAAGAGACGCCGCATAGTCGAACGAGCCGTGCGCGCCGCTCACGCCGAGGTCGCCGTGGCGGGAGCGATAGCCGCCGATGGCGACACCGCCGCTGACCCGCGGGCTGCCGTCGCCGCGCCGCGTGAAGATCTGCACAACGCCGCCTACGCCGTCGGCGCCGTACAGACTCGAGGCCGGACCGCGCAGCACTTCGATGCGGTCGATCTGCGCCGGGCTCAGCGACTCGAGGTCGATCTGGCCGAGCGTCGCCGAGCCGACGCGGACGCCGTCGACGAGCACAAGCGTGCCGTTCGTGCCCGTTCCGCGAACGAAGTAGCCCGAGCTCTGCCCCGGGCCGCCGTTGCGCGCGAGCTGAATGCCCGCGGCGCGGCGCAGCAGGTCTTCGACCGAGTCGGCGGTCGTGTTGCGGATGGTCTCGGCGTCGATGACGACGATGTCGGCGCTGCTGCGACTGAGCGGCTGAGGTTCGCGCGTTGCGGTGACGACGACCGGATCGAGCAGGGACTGCGCGGCGGTGCCGAGCGGAAGGAGGACGAGAAAAAGCAGGCGGCACGCAGCGATCGGCGTGCGCAGCCCTTTGCGGAAGTTCGACATGATGGAGATGGACCGGGACGAGGCACGCGTCCCGCTTCCCCGCGGGCACGTGCGACATGACCGGGGCACGAAGCTCCGGTCGCTCGTTGGCCGGTATCCGGGCTGGCGGAGCGACCCTGGCGACCTTCCCGGAAGCGCGAGCTTCCAGTGGCATGTGCACCAGGATTGAAGCCGGACCTGCGAGAGGCCTGGCTTCGTCCACCGTACCGTTGCGGGGGCAGCGCGGTTTGGGTGGCGCTTGCGCGCCACGTTCCGCTTCCCGTTTAACCGCGAAGGCATGAACGCCTTCACGAGCACCAACGATTTGCATTCTAAGCAGCACGATCGCGAGAGGGGCGACGCCTACAATTCGGCACCCGCATTTCGCCGGAGCGCCATGTCCCAGATCGAAGAACTCGCCGACCGGGTCGAGCGCTTGTTGTTGCGACATGAAGAAGTGCAGCGAACCAACGCCTTGCTGCGCGAGCAGCTCGCGACGACCACGCACGATCGGGACAACCTGCGCTCCAGGCTCAACGCGGCACGCAGCCGGATCGACGTGTTGCTCGATCGCCTGCCGCGCGACGCGGAGGCGACCGCCGCGGACGGCGCAGCCGATGGCGAGCTGCGGAGCGTCGGATGAAGCAGGTCGAGGTGACGATCCTCGGTCAGAGCTACCTGCTCGGCTGTCCGGACGGCGGCGAGAAGGCATTGCTGGAAGCCGTCGCCGCGGTCGACCGCGAAATGAGCGGGATCCGAGATGGGGGCAAGGTCAAGGCACGCGAGCGGATCGCCGTGCTGGCCGCGCTCAACTTGGCGTTTGCGCTCGCCGAGCGTCCCGACGCCGCCGCTGCGCGTTCCGAACGGGCCGCCGAAACCGGGGCCGACGACCAGAGCTCGACGGTCGACGTCGCGCAGCTGATCAAGCGCCTCGACATGGCCCTTGGCGCCGACGGACAACTGCTCTGATCGCGCGTCCTTGCCGGCTTCGCGGCGTAGAATGAAATCGTCCGTCGCGTTCGCGTGAACTCTATATTTCCTTGAACCGATGCTCGCAAGAGCAAGGGCTTGGAACATCGCCCGGCAGGCGTGATCGTCTCGCGTCAGATGAACCCGAAGCCGGGCTGACCTCGCCCACCTGAACTGCCTGGGTTCAGGAATGCGGTTCACGGTGCGCGGCGGACACCTTATTGCCTAGTGGCGACGCACCGATGCACTACTGGTTGATGAAGAGCGAGCCGAGCGACGTCTCGGTGGACGACGTTGCAGCGATGCCGAAGCAGACCGTGCCCTGGTATGGGGTTCGCAACTTCCAGGCGCGCAACTACATGGCCAAGGAGATGGCGGTGGGCGACGGCGTCCTCTTCTATCACTCGTCATGTCCCGAGCCGGGCGTCGTCGGACTGGCCGAAGTCGCGTCGGCGCCCTATCCCGATGCCACGCAGTTCGATCGCAAGAGTCCCTATTTCGACGAGAAGTCCAAGCGCGAGAAACCGCGCTGGATGAACGTCGACGTCCGCCTGGTTCGCAAGACCAAACTATTCGCGCTCGCAGAGATGCGCGCCGATCCCGCCCTCGCCGAGATGATCGTGCTCAAGCGCGGGAACCGCCTCTCGATCACGCCGGTGAGCGCCGCGGAGTGGCGTCACATCACGCGCGTCCTGGCCTGAGCCAGTCTCCGCCGGCCGCCGCGAGCGGCGGCCCGGAAATTGCGAAGACCGGCGCGGAGTCAAGCCACAGATGAGCATCGCCCGCTACATCCGGGAGATCGGCCGCGGCCGGGAAGGTGCGCGTTCGCTCACGCAGGCCGACGCGCAAGACCTGATGAACCAGGTTCTCGACCACAGCGTCACCGATCTCGAGATCGGCGCGTTCGCGCTCGCCATGCGCATCAAGGGCGAATCGGTGGCCGAGTTGACCGGCTTTCTCGCCGCCGCGAACGAGCGCTGCATCGCCATCCACACCGACCGACCGACCGTCGTTCTGCCTTCGTACAACGGCTCGCGTCGCATTCCCAACCTGACCGCGCTGCTCGCCCTGCTGCTCGCGCAGCAAGACGTGCAGGTGCTCGTGCACGGGCCGGCCAGCGACGCCGCGCGCGTCACTACCGCGGAGATCTTTCGCGACCTCGGGCTCACCTGCGCAAGCAGTGCGCGCGAGATCGAAGACGCGTGGAGCCGTCGCGAACCCGCCTTCATCTGCATCGCCGCGCTCTGCCCGCCGTTGGCCCGCCTGCTCGATGTGCGCAAGGTCGTCGGCCTGCGCAACTCGGGACACACGATCGCCAAGCTGCTGCCGGGATGCAGCGGAAAGCGGGCCTTGCGCGTCGTCAACTACACGCATCCGGAATAC
Source organism: Caldimonas sp. (assembly GCA_039933535.1). GTDB lineage: Bacteria > Pseudomonadota > Gammaproteobacteria > Burkholderiales > Burkholderiaceae_C > Schlegelella_A. The sequence goes on from JBDTNU010000161.1 coordinate 3,013, forward strand.
GGCGCGCGGCTGGCCGAATTCATCGCCGAGACCGACGCAGACGCTCTGCTGATGCGTGGCACCGAAGGTGAGCCGGTCGCCGACGCGCGGCGTCTGCAGAAGATGGACGTCTACCTCGCCGGGCAGTTGCGTGCCGATCTCTCACTCGCCGGGCATGCCGGCGTCGTCACCGGGCTGCCGGTGCTGCCGCGCAGCAGCGACGCGCCGACCACCGCAAACTACATCCAGTCCATCGTCAGCGGCGCCATGCCTGCGCCAGCGGCAGTGACGGCGCAGGTCGATTGCCTGGTTCGTGCGCTCGGCAAGCTCGATCGGCCGGACGCGCGCAAGGCGTCAGCGTGAATCCCGTGCGGCGCGCCACGGCCACACCATAATTCGCCCGCGCCATCCGGCGTGCCCTTGCCGCGCAGGACGAACATGAAACCCTTGGAGCCGATCGACAAGCTCAATCGACTGACCGAATCGCACGGCGCGCTCAAGCCTGGCAAGGGAATGGTCACGGGCGTGATCGCGTTCGGGCTGGCCAGCCTGTGCTTCCTCGGCGTCCTCGCCTTCCACTTCCCCGAGTACCTGACGACCCCGGAGCTGCGCAAGTCGTACAACGTCGACGTGATGCGACTGCTCCTGTTCTGGTCGCTCGTGGTGTCGGGAGCCCTTGCGCTCGTCAACATCGTCATGAGCCGATCGCGATGGCTGGCACTCGCGTCTTTCGTCCTGATCGGCCTGAGCCTCGCGCTCGGCGGCCACAAGGTGCCTGTCAACGACTTCGCCGACAACACGCCCTATATCGGCCTCGACTGGTTCATCCTCGACCTGCTCGGCTCGACGCTGATCTTCGTCTTCATCGAGAAGGTGTTCGCGCTGAGGAAGGATCAGCCGGTGTTCCGGCCAGAGTGGCAGTGCGACTTCCACCATTTCCTCGTCAATCACATGATCGTGGGCTTCGTGCTCCTCGCGACCAACCTGCTCGTCCACAAGCTGTTCGGATGGGCGGCGCAGGATGGCATCCGCGCCTGGGTCCAGAACCTGCCTTTCATCGTCGCGGTCTTCCTCATCGTGCTCGTCGCCGATCTGGTCCAGTACTGGACGCACCGCGCCTACCACGAGGTACCGGTGCTCTGGCGCCTGCACGCGGTGCACCACAGCGTCAAGAGCATGGACTGGCTCGCCGGATCGCGCCAGCACATCCTCGAGTTGATCCTGACGCGCACGCTCGTGCTGGCGCCGATCTACGTGCTTGGCTTCAGCAAGGAAGTGATCGACGCCTACATCGTGATCGTCGGTTTCCAGGCGGTGTTCAACCACGCGAACGTGAGCGTGCGGCTCGGGCCGCTGCGCCACGTCATCGTCACGCCCAACTTCCACCATTGGCACCACTCGGCCGACGCCGAAGGGATCGACCGCAACTACGCAGCCCACTTCGCCTTCATCGACTACGCCTTCGGCACGGCGCACAAGGCCGACCGAAATTGGCCCGACGGCTACGGCGTCGTCGGCGACTACGTGCCCAACGGCTTCCTCAAGCAGCTCGCCTTTCCGTTCCGCTGGAAGGGCAGCTGATCGAGGCGCTGCCGGGCGGCGTGGCCAGCTTCGACGTCGCGGTCGTCGGCGCCGGCGCAGCAGGTCTTCATTGCGCGGCGCTCGCCGGGCAACTCGGGCTGCGGGTCGTCCTGATCGACCACGCGACGAAAGTCGCCGAGAAGATCCGCATCTCCGGCGGCGGCCGATGCAATTTCACAAACGTCGACACCAGCGCCGCGAATTTCGACTCGACCAATCCCGACTTCTGCCGCTCGGCGCTGGCCCGATACACGCCGCGCGACTTCATCGCCCTGGTCGAGCGCCACGGCATCGCCTGGCACGAGAAGCACAAAGGCCAGCTCTTCTGCAACGACTCGAGCGCGCAGATCGTCGACATGCTGCTTGCCGAATGTGCAACCAGTGGCGTGCAGCGATGGCAGCCCTGCAGCGTGGATGGCGTGATGCACGAGGCGGGTGCCTTTCTCCTCGCCACCTCGCACGGTGCGGTCGCCGCGCATCGTCTTGTCGTCGCGACCGGCGGCCTGTCGATTCCTAAGATCGGTGCCACCGACTGGGGCTACGCCCTGGCCCGGCAGTTCGGCCACACGATCGTCGAAACCCGGCCTGCGCTGGCGCCACTCGTGTGCTCGGGCGCGCCGTGGCAGCCCTTCGAAGGCCTGGCCGGCGTGTCGCTGCCGGTGCGAATCGAGGGCGGCTTGCCGCGAGGGCCGATTCGATTCGAAGAGGACCTGCTGTTCACGCATCGTGGCCTGAGCGGGCCGGCCGCCCTGCAGATCTCGACCTTCTGGCGACCCGGCGAGTCAATCACCGTCGACCTCGCGCCTGGCGTCGACCTGCGTGCCGCGCTGGTTGCGGCGAAGGTCGCGCCGGGCCGTCGCATCGGCGCCGTGCTTGCTGAATACCTGCCGCGCCGCCTGGCCTACGCCTGGTTGCATGCGACCCCGGGGCTCGCGGAGCAGCGCCTGTCCGACACGCGCGACCGCGAGCTCGCCCTGCTGGCGGCCGGCCTCAAAGGGTGGCAGATCGTCCCCGCCGGCAGCGAGGGCTACCGCAAGGCCGAGGTCACGGCAGGCGGCGTCGACACACGCGAGCTCGACTCGCGCAGCTGCGAAAGTCGCCGTCTGCCCGGCCTCTACTTCATCGGCGAGGTGGTCGACGTGACCGGCTGGCTCGGCGGCTACAACTTCCAGTGGGCCTGGGCGAGCGCGGCCGCCTGTGCCAGTGCATTGGAGCGGTTTGCCCGGGCGTGAACGCCGGGCTATAATCGATATCCTCTTCTTTTTGCCAGTTGCTACATGACCACCGTACGCGTCAAGGAAAACGAGCCGTTCGACGTCGCGCTCCGCCGGTTCAAGCGCACGATCGAGAAGCTCGGTCTCCTGACCGACCTGCGCGCCCGCGAGTTCTACGAAAAGCCCACCGCCGAGCGCAAGCGCAAGAAAGCCGCCGCGGTCAAGAGACACTTCAAGCGCGTGCGCAGCATGCAGCTGCCGAAGAAGCTCTACTGATCCGCCCCGCGCGGTCGAACCGAAGCCCGCGAACCGCGGGCTTCGTCGTTTGGACCCGCGCTCTTTCTCTTTGCCGAGCACCACCATGAGCCTCAAGGATCGCATCACCGAAGACATGAAGACCGCCATGCGCGCCAAGGACGCACCGCGCCTGCTCACCATCCGCGGCCTGCTCGCGGCGATGAAGCAACGCGAGGTCGACGAACGCATCGAGCTCGACGACGCGGCGGTGATCGGCATCGTCGACAAGCTGGTCAAGCAGCGCAAGGATTCGATCGCGCAGTTCACGGCTGGCAACCGACAAGACCTGGTCGACAAGGAGCAGTCCGAGATGGTCGTGCTCGAGGGCTATCTGCCGCAGCGTCTGGGCGCCTCCGAGATCGAAAGCGAGGTGGCGGCGCTCGTCGTCGAGCTGGGCGCCGCCGGGCCGAGCGACATGGGCAAGGTGATGGCGGCAGCCAAGGCGCGCTTAACGGGCCGCGCCGAAATGGGCGCCGTCTCTGCGGCCGTCAAGGCCGCCCTGTCGCGCTAGGCACCATGTCATGACGATCACAGTGCAACGGCTCGACGCCGACGTCTCGGTTGCCCCCCAGCTCGGTCCCGAGGTGATGGCCGAGGCGAAAGCCGCGGGCTTCCGCAGCGTCATCAACAACCGGCCGGACTTCGAAGGCGGCGCCGAGCAGCCGACCAGCGCCAGCGTCGAAGTGGCGGCACGCGCCGCCGGGCTCGAGTACGCCTTCCTGCCGGTCGCGCCCAACTTCCAGAGTCCCGAAGAGATCGCGCGCTTCAGCGAGCTCATCGCCGCGATGCCCAAACCGATCCTCGCGTTCTGTCGCTCCGGCACGCGCTCGGGCAAGCTCTGGCGCGCCGCAACGAGCCGATGAGCCCGATCGGGCCGCGCCTCGGCGCCTAGCGCAAACACGCATCGGAGCGCCGAGGGCGGATCCCTAGAATCGGCGGCGCTCGCGAGCGTCTGCCGTCTTGCGGCACCGCGGGCAAAGCGACTTTCCATCCGGAGGCACTGTGACGCCATTGCTCGCGCTTTCAAGGCAGATCGACCGTATGAACGAGTGGGTCGGGCGCTGGGTCGCCTGGCTCGTGCTCGCCGCCGTACTGATCAGCGCCGGCAATGCGATCGTCCGCAAGGCGTTCGACCAGAGCTCGAACGGGCTGCTCGAGATCCAGTGGTATCTGTTCGCAGCCGTCTTCCTTCTCGCCGCCGGCTACACGCTACAGCGCCAGGAGCACGTGCGCATCGACGTGATCGCCGGCCGATTCAGCAAGCGCACCCAGATCTGGATCGACATCGTCGGCATCTGCCTGTTCCTGCTGCCCTTCGTGGTCGTCGTCATCGATCTCTCGATGCCCCTGGTGCTGCGGGCTTACCGGATGCACGAGATGTCGAACAACGCGGGCGGCCTCGTCCGCTGGCCGGTCTTCGCCATGCTGCCGGCCGGCTTCATCCTGCTCGGCATCCAGGGCCTCTCGGAGCTCATCAAGCGCGTCGCGTTCCTGCGCGGGCTGATCCCCGACCCGACCGGCCGCCACGTCGCCAGGAGCGCCGAGCAGGAGCTCGCCGAGTTCATCGCAAAAGAGCATCCCTCCGCGGCCGACGTCATGCACGGCGGGGCCTCGCGATGATGCATTTCATCGCCTCCAACATGGCGCCGATCATGTTCGGCAGCCTGATCGTCTTCCTGCTGTTCGGCTACCCGGTCGCCTTCTCGCTGGCCGCCTGCGGCCTCTTCTTCGGCTTCGT
>JBDTNU010000162.1:0-7676 GCA_039933535.1 Caldimonas sp.
GAAGTGCATCACCGGATCAAGAACAACCTGCAGGGCGTGGCCGGGCTGCTGCAGCAGATCGCCAAGCGCAAGCCCGAGGTCGCCGGCGCGATCGACGAGGTCGTGGGCCAGGTGCATGCGATCGCCCAGGTCTACGGCCTGCAGGTCGGCGACACCGGACCGCTCGCCCTGGCGCGCGTGCTCGAGGCGATCACGGCGTCGGTGCAGCGAACCTTCGGCCGGACGATCCGCTACCGGGTCGAGGGGAAGGGCGTGAAGGACTGGACCTTGCCGGAGGTCGAGGCGATCCCGGTCGCGCTGACCCTCAACGAGCTGCTCACCAACGCGATCAAGCACAGCCCGGACGGCGATGCCACCGAAGAAGTCTCGTGCCTGCTCGAGGCCGACGTGGACGGCGTGCACGTCGTGATCTCGAACCGGGCACAACTGCCCGCGGGCTTTCGGCTGGCGCGGATTCCGAACGGCGTCTCCGGGCTCGGACTGGTGCGCGCGCTCCTGCCGCGGCGCAATGCGACGCTGCGCATCGAGCAGGCGGGCGACCACGTGCTGGCCAGGGTCGACCTGCGCGAGCCGCTCGTCGCGCGCAGCGGCGGCGCATAAGATCGGGCCTCGCCCGGGGACGCCCGGCGCCGCGGTCGACACGAGAGGGTGCAGCTTGCCGAACAAGGGAACGATTCTGGTCGTCGACGACAACCGCCTGGTGCTCGCGACCTTGACCGATGGCCTTTCGCAAGCCGGCTACCGCGTCATCGACGCCGACAACGGCGACGATGCGATTCTGCTGGCGCGCGAGCACAAGCCCGACCTCGCCCTGCTCGACATCCGCATGGAAGGCAAGAGCGGCTTCGACGTGGCGCAATACCTGCGCACCCAGTGCCGCATGCCCTTCATGTTCCTGTCGGCCTTTTCCGATGAGGAAACGGTCGCTCAGGTCGAGGCGCTCGGCGCGGTGGCGTACCTCGTCAAGCCGCTCGACATCCGGCAGATCGTCCCTGCCGTCGAAGCCGCCTTCGCCAATCTCGAGGCCGGCCGCGTCGCGCCGGCGGGCGAGGATCTGCAACCGCGACGCGGCGCCGCTTCCAACGATCCGATCGACGCCAGCGTCGCGATGGCGGCCGGCGTGTTGATGCACCGGCACTCGCTCGCGCGCGAGGATGCGCTCGAGCGGCTGACCCGACTGGCCGCTGCCGAAGGACGCAGTGCCAACGAGCAGGCAGAGCTGCTGCTTGCCGCCGTCGAGCGCCTGGCCGGCTCCTGATGCCGGCGGTCCGGGTCCTAGCCAGGCCTCGGCGGCAGAGAGAAATGAAAGCTTGCGCCGCGGTCGGGAACGCCCTCGGCACGAACCTCGCCACCGTGGCGACGAACGATGCGGCGCACCGACGCGAGACCGACACCGGTGCCCGGAAAATCGCTCGCGCTGTGCAGGCGCTGGAACGCGCCGAACAGACGATCCACGTAGCGCATGTCGAAGCCCGCGCCGTTGTCGCGCACCGTGAAGGTCGACTGCTGGTCGGCGTGGCTCGTGAACGTGACCCGAGGTGCGCTTGCGTTGCGGGTGTACTTCCAGGCGTTGCCGAGCAGGTTCTCGAGCACCGTGCGCAGCAGCGTAGGGTCGCCGACCGTCGTCAGCCCCGGCTCGATCTCGACCGCGACCTCGCGCTCGGGGGCGAGCCGGCGCAGGTCGGCAACGATGTAGCCCGCGAGCTGCGAAAGATCGACCGGCACCTGCGCGATCGGCTGCGACGAAAGCTTCGACAACGCGAGCAGCGCGTCGATCATGTGGTTCATGCGCGCGGCGGCGCCGAGCACCCGGTCGAGGTGATCGACGCCGATGCGATCCAGCACCTGCGCGTAGTCTTCCTTGACGATCCGCGTGAAACCCTCGACGACCCGGATCGGAGCCCGGAGGTCGTGCGAGACGAGCGTGCCGAACGACTCCGGGCCGCCTTCGCCCTCCACCTCGGCGATCCGGTCCTGCGCGCGGCGCAAGGCGGCGGCCAGGGTCCGCTGGCGGCGCAGCATGACGGCGGCAACGACGGCACCGGTGACGGCGGCGGCGAGCAACGCCCAGGCGACGGCGACGACGCTCTCCGGCACGATCACCGCAAGGCCAGCAAGGCCGGGTCCCTGATCGTCGGCGCGGCTAGGGCGCGGCAGGCAACGGCAACTCGAGACATCGGCAACGATTGTAGGCAGCGGCTGGCGTGGCGGCGGTTCAAGTCCGGCTGCTTCGCGCCGAAAATGGAACATGCGACAGGCGAGGCGATTGCGCATCGTCCTGCTGCGCGTCCGCGCGCCGTTCCCTCCGACATCGAAATGATCACCCCGTGACAACCCCGAACCCGGTGCTCGACGAAGTGGCCCTGCAGCGGCTGCGCGAGCTCGACCCGACGGGCCGCAACCGCCTGCTCGAACGCGTGCTGCGTGCCTTCGAGGCCTCGGTGTTGCGGCTCGGGCCCCAGCTCACCGAGGCGCGGCAGCGCAACAACATGCAGGGCATTCGCCACGTCGTTCACACCCTTAAGTCGTCGTCGGCGAGCATCGGCGCGCTTCGCCTGTCGAGACTTTGTGCCGAAATCGAGGTCGCCGTGAGGCAGGAGGCGCCCGCCGACCTGGGCACGCTGCTCGACGACGTGGACCGTGAACTCGTGGTCGTGCTACAAGCTGTACAGCCGATGCGGGGAGCGCCGCCATGATCCGCAGCAAACCTTTGTCCGAAGACCTTCCCGAGCGACCGAAGGTGCTGCTCGTCGACGACGACGAGGTCAACCTGTTGCTCACTTCGGCCGCGTTGCAGGACCAGGGATTCAGCGTCACCGAGGCCACCGGCGGCGAAGAGGCGATCGCCTTGCTGGTCGACTTCCTGCCCGACATCGTCGTCCTCGATGCCGTGATGCCCGGTCTCGACGGCTTCGAGACCTGCCGCGAATTGCGCGTCCTGACCGGCTTCGAGTCGCTGCCGGTGCTGATGCTGACCGGCCTCGACGACGACGCCTCGATCACCCGCGCCTACGAAGCCGGCGCCACCGACTTCTTTGTCAAGTCGACGCAGTGGCGGCTGCTTGCCGGCCGGCTGCGTTACCTGCTGCGCGCTTCGCGAACCCGGGTCGAGCTCGAGCGCAGCAAGTCGAGGCTGGCACGCGCCCAGGATCTGGCGCGGATGGGCAGCTTCGACTGGCGCAAGGGCCAGGGCGGCCCGGTGTTCTCGATCGAGGGCCTGCGCGTGTTCGGCGTTGGCCCCGACCAGCTTCTCAACTTCCGCGCGCTGATGCGCATGATTCCCGACGACGAGCGCAAGGCCTTCGTCGAGCTGACGCACAACGCGATCGAGCGCAGCACGGTGCTGGCCACCGATATCCATGCGCGCCTTGCCGACGGCCGGCAGCGCATCGTCCATCTCGAGGCCGAGCCCGAGTTCAACGAGCACGGCAACCTGGTCGGCTACACCGGCATCGTCCAGGACGTGACCGACCGGCGCCTGGCCGAAGACCGGATCCGCCATCTCGCCAACTTCGACACGCTGACCGGCCTGCCGAACCGGCGCCAGCTGATCTGGCGCGCCGAGCGCGCGCTCGAGCATGGCCGCCGGCTCAACCACCAGGTGGCGCTGCTGCTGATCGACCTGGATCGCTTCAAGGTCATCAACGACACGCTCGGCCACGGCGCCGGCGACGAGCTGCTGGTGGAAGTGGCGCGGCGCCTTCGCTCGTGCGTGCGCCACTCCGACCAGGTGCTGGAAAGCTCGCTCGAGACCGTGGGCGTGCGTTCGCACCGCACGCTCGAGGCCGTCGGCCGGCTCGGCGGCGACGAGTTCGTGGCCTTGCTGCCGGAAGTGAGCGACGAGGGCGACGCCGAGCGCGTCGCCGAGCGCATCCTCGAGGCGATGCGCCTGCCGATCACGATCGGCATGCAGGAATGCTTCGTCACCGCCAGCGTCGGCATCGCCATCTTTCCGCGCGACGGCCTGAGCGTCGCCGACCTGCTGCGCAACTCCGACGTGGCGATGTATTCGGTCAAGTCGGCCGGGCGCAATTCGTCGTCGGTGTACCGGCCCAGCCTGTCGGGACAGGGCCGCGAGAAGCTCGAGCTGGAAAGCGCGCTGCACAAGGCGATCGAGCGCGACGAGCTGGTGCTGCACTACCAGCCGAAGATCGACGTTCGCGGCGCGCGCATGGTCGGCGCCGAGGCGCTGATGCGCTGGCGCCGGCAAGGCGTGCTGGTGCCGCCGGGCGACTTCATCCCGCTGGCCGAGGAGACCGGCCTGATCATTCCGATCTCGGAGTGGGCGATCCGCGAGGCGGCGCGCCAGGCGCGGATCTGGCAGGACAACTTCGGCTTCGCCGACTCGATCGCGGTCAACCTGCCGAGCCGCCTGTTCGAGCGCACCGACCTGGTCGAGTACATCCACAACGCGGTCACGACCTACGGCGTGCCGCACCACGCGATCGAGCTCGAGATCACCGAGACAGGCCTGATGAAGGACCTGCAGAACGTGATCCCGTCGCTGCACCGGCTCAACGAGATCGGCGTCGAGATCTCGATCGACGACTTCGGCACCGGCTACTCGTCGCTCGCCTACCTGACGACGCTGCCGATCAGCGAGCTCAAGATCGACCGCAGCTTCGTGCGCGATCTCGGCATGACGCCGCAAAGCTCGGCCGTGGTCACGGCGATCATCGCGCTGGCACGCTCTCTCGGCTTGCGCGTGATTGCCGAAGGCGTGGAGAACCTGCGCCAGATGGAGGTGCTGCATCGCCTCGGCTGCGGAATCATGCAGGGCTTCCTGTTCAGCAAGCCGCAGCCGCCCGAGGACATCGAAGACTGGCTGCAGCAGACCGTGCTGCCGAAAAAGGCGCCCTGGATCGGCAAGGCCGGCAGCGCTGCGCCCGAACCGCCCCAGGCGACACGAACCCGCGCGGCGCGCATCAAGCCGCCAGGCTGATCTCTAGGAGACGACGTGGAAGTGACGCGCCCTGCACCGCTGGCCCGAGCTGGCGGTGACCCGCCCGCAGCACAGATCGCCAAGGCCGCGTTTCGCCGCCTGACCATCGAGCGCCTCGAACCGACGCCGGAAAATTACGAGCGCGCGTATCGCCACGAGTCCGGCGACGCGGCGGCGCCGGGCGATGCCCTGGCGACGCTGATCGAACGGATCGTCCGCGGCGTCGAACGCGGCGGACGAAACTGGACGGTGGCGCGCCGCAAGGAAGGCATCCAGCGCGTGCTGGCGGGCAGCCGCAGCGATCCGCGTCGCCTGCAGCAGCGCCTGTCGCAGCTGGTCAACAGCTGGGACAGCGATACCGCGTCGACCGAGGTCGACGTGGCCGGCGTGCTGTCGGCTGAATACGCCGAAGTCGTCGCGCCCGTCCAACCGGAAGCCGCGAACGACACCGACGCCGGGCAGCGCAGTGCCGGCGCCGATCAAGCCGCCGCACCCGACTGGCATCGCATCGCGCAGAGTCTCGGCAAGGCCCTGCAACAGGCGATGCCGCAGAACGACGAGGCCAATCGTGAACTCGGCAGCGCGTTGACGAGCGTGATCGAACGGCTCGGCGCCGAAGGCGCGAAAGCATCGTTGGCCGACGAGATGCAGGCCGTCTGCTTGCGCGCCGAGCGTGTGCTGCAGCATCGTCACCACCTGTTCGAGCAGCTCGGCAAGCTCTGCCACGAGCTGACCGCGAGCCTGGCCGAGCTGGCCGAAAACGACAGCTGGGTCAAAGGGCAGTGCGAGGCCATGCGCACGAAGATCGAAGAAGGTCTGACGGCGCGCGGCGTTCGCGCCGTGAGCGACATGCTGCACCACGCGAGAAGGCGCCACGCCGAGGTCAGGGGCGAACGCGAACAGGCGCGCGACGCATTGAAGAGCCTGATCCATCAGATGCTCGCCGAGTTGAGCGAGCTGGGCTCGAAGACCGGCGACTTCCACAAGAGCGTCGCCCGCTACGCCGAAGTGATCGAGGAAGCCGATTCGCTGGAGAGCCTGACCGGTGTCGTGCGCGAGATGGTCAACGAAAGCCGCGCCGTGCAGTCGCTCGTGCAGCAGACGCAGGAACGCCTGCAGGAAGAACACAGCAAGGCGACGGGACTCTCGGTGCGCGTCGTCGAGCTCGAAGACGAGATGCGCCGCCTCTCCGATGAAGTCTCCACCGACCAGCTGACCCAGATCGCCAACCGGCGTGGCCTGATCCAGGCTTTCGAGGTCGAGCGGGCACGGCTCGAGCGCAGCGGCGGCAACCTGTCGATCGGCCTGCTCGACATCGACAACTTCAAGCGGCTCAACGACGAGCTGGGCCACAGCGCCGGCGACGAGGCGCTGAAGTCGCTGGCCAGCATCGTCAGCAAGGCGCTTCGGCCCACCGATCGGGTGGCGCGCTACGGTGGCGAGGAGTTCGTTGTGCTGCTGCCGGAAACACCGGTCGACGATGGCGAACAGATCCTGACTCGCCTGCAGCGCTCGCTCACCGGCGGGCTTTTCATGCACAAGGAAAAGCAGGTCTTCGTGACCTTTTCGGCCGGCGTGACGAGCTATCGGAAGGAAGAGCGAATCGAAGAATCGCTCGAGCGCGCCGATCAGGCGCTCTACGAAGCCAAGCGGACCGGAAAGAACCGGACTTGCATCGGCTGACGCTCAGGGCGAGCGCAGCGTGTCGTCGGGCGTTTCCTCCGGCTCGCCCAGCACCCCGAATGCGCGCTCCACGTCGCGCTCGAAGGCGGCCACCGTCGCTTCGGGCGCGGTCGAGCTCATCAGCGCGGCGCGAAACGCTTCCGACTCGCTGGCATAGACGGCCCGCACCACCGGCCGCACGTCAGGCGACAACGCCTGGCTGAGCGAGTTCAGAAAACACTCCATCGCCAACAGGCTGCCCTGCAGCTCGTTGATCTGCTCCTCGAGCGCCGCAACCTCGTTCATGTCCAACCCTGGCGCTGTGCCGCGGCGGCGATGACCCGCGCCGCGAGCAGGTCGACGCTGTCCCGTGCGACCGTCGAGGTTTCGAAGCGAAGGTCGCCGGCGGCGAGCGCGGCCATGGCGCGGCGGTCGCGCTCGCCGCGGCAGGCCAGCGCGAAATCGCGGAAGACCGCTGGTGCGCCGTCGGCTTCTGAGTCGCGGTCGCTGGAGTCGTCGAAGTCGCTGCACATGGCTGGCTGCTCTATTTGAACCGAATGTTGCAATCGCCATGCCCGGGTTGCCATGCGGAAACATCCCGGCTTCGCGTAGGCCCTTCACCCGACCCTGCGGCAGGCCCTACCGGTTGACGTGGAGCCGCACCGTCTGATCGAGCTCGATCTGCTCGTCCGCGGCGGACCCTCCGTGCCCTTGGCGCTCCACCGCGACGGCTAACGGTATCTACCGATCGAAGGGTGCGCGACGCTGGTGTAGAACCCTCGTTCACAGAAGAACCCATGCACGGAGACGCCATGACACGCCCCATTTTCCAGACGCAGCGTCCACTGGGGCGCGCCGCGCTCGCCCTCGCCGCGTCGAGCGCGCTGCTCGCCTTCGGCGCCGTCGCGGCCGACGAGATCCAGGCCGGCTCGCTGACGAACAGCCCGCCGATGATCGCCTACGCCGCCGACGGCACGACGCTGCAGGGCATGATCGTCGACCTGGCCGCGGCGATGAGCAAGCAGATGGGCAGGACCATCGTCTTCAAGCCGATGGCCTTCAACGCGCTGAT
>JBDTNU010000163.1:0-7633 GCA_039933535.1 Caldimonas sp.
TGACGCTCGAGCGGCGCCTGCTCATGCGCGACCTGTTCGACCTGCCCGACCTCGGTGCGATGGACGACGGCATCGCCAACGGCACCTTCGTCGCGGCGGCTGGCCAGGCGCATCCGCTCGCACTGTTCACGGCGCCGCGCGTCGACTATTCGCTGCACCGCCTGCGTCACTACACCGGCACCGACCCGGAGCACTTCCAGAACTTCGTGCTGTTCACGAACTACCAGTTCTACATCGACGAGTTCGTCCGCCTCGGCCACGAAGCGATGGCGGGCGGCACGAACGGGCCGACGTACGACGCTTTCGTCGAACCCGGCAACGTGATCGAACGTCCGACCGGCGCACCAGCGCGCCCGGGCGACAACCTCGGCGCGACGCCGCCACGCCTGCCGCAGATGCCGGCCTACCACCTGGCGCGCGACGACGGAAGCGGCATCACGATGGTCAACATCGGCGTCGGACCATCCAACGCAAAGACCATCACCGACCACATCGCGGTCTTGCGTCCGCACGCCTGGGTCATGCTCGGCCACTGCGCCGGCCTGCGCAACACGCAGCAGCTCGGCGACTATGTGCTCGCGCACGGCTATGTGCGCGAAGACCACGTGCTCGACGAAGACCTGCCGCTCTGGGTGCCGATCCCGGCGCTGGCCGAAGTGCAGGTCGCGCTCGAAGAGGCGGTTGCGCAGGTGACGCAGCTCAAGGGCTACGAGCTGAAGCGGATCATGCGCACCGGCACCGTCGCCAGCACCGACAACCGCAACTGGGAGCTTCTGCCCTCTCGCGACGCGATCAGCACGCCGGAACGCCGCTTCAGCCAGAGCCGGGCGATCGCGCTCGACATGGAAAGCGCGACCATCGCAGCGAACGGGTTTCGCTTCCGCGTCCCTTACGGCACGCTGCTCTGCGTCAGCGACAAGCCGCTCCATGGCGAGATCAAGTTGCCGGGGATGGCAAATCATTTCTACCGCGAGCGGGTCGACCAGCACCTGCGGATCGGCATTCGCGCGATCGAGTTGCTGCGCGAAGCCGGCGTCGACCAGCTGCACAGCCGGAAGCTGCGCAGCTTTGCCGAGGTCGCGTTCCAGTAGCCGCGGCGGCATCACCCGGGGTTGTCGCCGGGAGCGGCCGGATTGATAAAGAACATTTATCATTGATGTCCATGTCGACCGAGCCGCGCGACCTCGCGCAGATCCGCTTCGAGAATGCGATGGCGCTGTTCGACGAGTTCGTCCGCGCCAGCGTCAAGGATCCCGACGCCGCCACGCTGCGCGGCTTCGATGGCCGGTTCGCCGAGCGATTGCTGATCCAGCCGAGTTACTGGAGCCAGATCAAGGCGCGCTCGCGGCAGATCGGCGAGCGCCTGGCGCGTCAGTTCGAACAGCGATGCCACAAGCCCGCCGGCTGGCTAGACCGCGACCATACCGCGGGAAGCCGCGCAACGCCTGACGTTGCGCCGACCAGTGATGACGAGCGCTTCATCGTCGACCTGGTCCTCAGTTACTACCGTCGGCACCCGGAGCGGGCCCGCGCGCGCTTGCTCGACCTGCTTGGCGAGGCGTTGCAGGCCCCGCCCGCGCCACTGTCGGCAACACCCGGCGCGGCGGCTGCCGGCAACGACTTGCAGCTGTGGTCGAAAACAGCCGCCGCTGTGGCGCCACTGAAACGAAAACGCTGAAGCCGTTGCGCGGATCCAGATTCCGCTTGCCAGGCCAAGAAACGCACGTTTATCATCTGCGCAAGTCGGCGCTCAGGCGCACAGCGACACCCCGCATTTCAACCCAAGCAAGAAGACCATGTCCCTGCTGAATTCCGCATCGCTCGCTGCCTCGACCTGCCGCAACGCAGGCCGTGCTGCCGCATCGATGCGTGTCTTGGGTGCTCTGGGAGCACCGCCCGGGTGAAGCCATGCTGAGCGTCTCGAAAGAGACTTCGTCAACGGCCCGGGTCGCGTCACTGCACCGGGCCGTTTTGCTTTCCGCCCCAACCGAAGGAGCCGATGCCATGAAGATCGAAATCAACCTTCCCCGTCCCCGCAACCCAATGGCGGTCGCGGCGCGACTGCGCCGTGCCGGCTCGCACCGGCCGGACGGTCGAACCGAACGCCAACGCGCCACGAATGCGCTGCGGCGCCAACTGAACCAGATGAAGCACATCCCATGAACTGAAGACAGCGACGCTGTCTTCTCGAACACCAGGAAGACCATCATGTCGAGCTTGAAGGAACTGCGGTGGGGGAAACACCCTGCACCGATGGCCGAAGCGGGGCGAAGCCTCGTCGCGGCCTTGCTGCAAAGCGCGAGCGTCCTGCTCGCACGCCTGGCCCTGGGCCTGGCGCGCGAACCGGCGCCTGCGATGTCCGACCCACGCTTCGAGTTCCACGCCGAAGCGGGCGCCCCGGAAGGTGCGCTGTACGTGGACGGCCGATTCGTCGGCTGGCTGCCCGGCGTGAGCCGGCTATGAAGAAGCCAGGGCGCCGCTCACCGCATCGCGAGCGGCGTCTTGTGCTTTGCCGGAGGAAACGCACGTTCGAGTGCGGCGAGATCCTCGGGCGAGAGCTGCACTGCGCGCGAGCCGAGGTTCTCCTTCAGGCGAGCGAGATCGGACGACTTCGGGATCGCCATCACGCCGGCCTGGGCTGAGAGCCAGGCCAAGGCGAGTTGTGCCGGCGTGAGCGACCGCCGCGCGGCAAGCGCACGCAAGTCGGCGTTGCGCGACAACGCGCCCTGATCGATCGGCGAATACGCCATGGTCACGATGCCACGCGCCGCCTGCCATGGCAGCAGCGCAAAACCCGGGCCCCGCGTGGTCAGCGAGTAGTAGACCTGGTTCGTCGTGCAGCGCCCGCCGCCGTCGACGGCGAGAAGTTCCTCCACGTCGTCGAGATCGAAGTTGCTGACGCCCCAGTGGCGTATCCGGCCGCGAATACGCAGCTCTTCGAAGCCCGCGACCGTCTCCGCCAGCGGCACCGATCCGCGCCAGTGCAGCAGATAGCAGTCGATCCGGTCGAGGCGGAGTCGCTTCAGGCTGCGCTCGCAGGCTGCTGACGTTTCGGCCGCGCTCGCGTTGTGCGGGTAGACCTTGCTGACGATGAAGAGCTCGTCGCGCCCGACTGTTCCGGCGCGCAGGCATTCGGAAACCGCACTGCCTACGACTTCTTCCGCGCCACCCTCGCCATACATCTCGGCGGTGTCGATGACGCGGTATCCCATCTCGATCGCGGCGCGCACGGCCGCGACTTCACCGCGCCGCTTCACCGCCGATTCGCCCATCCGCCAGGTGCCGAGCCCGATTGACGGCCAGACCTCGTTTCCGGGAAATGTCACCATCGCACTTCGCCTCGCTTCGCCGATTCGACACCTGAGGAGATGATATGACCGCGACGTTCACCGTGGTGCGCAACGATCTGCGCGGCACCCGTTGGATCGAGGCCGCGCCGCTAGCGCTCGACGCGGGGACGGTGCGCCTTCGCATCGACCGCTTCGCGCTAACCTCCAACAACATCACCTACGGCGCGTTCGGCGACGCGATGAACTACTGGGCGTTCTTTCCCACCGGCGACGCGAGCACCGGATGCATTCCGGTCTGGGGCTTCGCTACCGTGAGCGAATCGCGCTGCCCAGGGGTGGAGGTCGGCGCGCGCTTCTATGGCTACTTTCCGATGGCCGACGAGGTGGTTCTGCATCCAACGCATGTCGATGAGACTGGCTTCTTCGACGGGGCAGCGCATCGGCGGGAACTGCACGCCATCTACAACCAGTACCTGCGTTGCAGCAAGGATCCCCTCTACCGCGAATCCGACGAGGCACTCCTCGCGTTGCTGCGGCCGCTCTTCACGACCTCGTTTCTGATCGACGACTTTCTGGCTGACAACTCCTTCTTCGGCGCACGCAAGGTGCTGGTCTCCAGCGCCTCGAGCAAGACGGCCTACGGCCTCGCCTTCTGTCTCGCCCTGCGCCGCGGTGAAGCCGGCGCGATCCGATGCGTCGGCCTCACTTCGCCACCCAACATGGAATTCACGAAAGGCCTCGGCTGTTACGACGACGTCCTGCCCTACGCGGATGTGACGCGCCTTGCAGGAGACGAACCCGCCGTCTACGTCGACATGAGCGGCAACGCGGCCATGCGTGCAGCCATCCACAGCCATTGGCGAGACAGCCTTGCCTATAGCTGTTCGGTCGGCGGAACGCACTGGGAAGACCTGGGCGGTGGCAAGGGACTGTCGGGCCCGCGGCCGGTGCTCTTCTTTGCTCCGGCGCAGGCGAAGAAACGCGCCGCCGAGTGGGGGGCGGCCAGCCTGCAGGAACGGATTGCACGGGCATGGGCCGCGTTCCTTGCCCGGGTGTCTGAACCGGGCCGGCCGTGGCTGACGGCCGTCTCTGGTCAGGGCAGGCACGCCGTCGAGAAGACGTATGCTGCGCTGCTGGATGGCACCGTTCCCGCGAACGAGGGGCGGATCCTCGCCGTTTGAGCGCCACTGTCGCGGCCGACGCTCAATCCGAAGGGCGAGCCGCCGATATGCAGTCAAGCACTTTGCGAAAGGGCGTGATGTCGAGTTCCCTGCCTGCCTGCGGAGCGGACCCGGTCGAGGCACCGTCCGATCTGGGGGCGTGGACGACCTGGTTCGCCGGCGCGGAGATTCCGGTGCTGCGCGACACCGCCGATTCACTCGAGGCGTTTCGCGCCAACGAAGACAAGGTCGACGCGAACAGCATGGGCGAGATGATCTCTGGCGATCCGCTGATGACGCTCAAGGTCCTGGCCTACGAATCCGGCCATCGCGGGCGGCGCGTCGTCACCTCGGCCGAGACGGTCATTTCGGCGCTGGTCATGATGGGCATCTCGCCGTTCTTTCGGGCGTTCGGGCCGCAGACGACGATCGACGATGTACTCGCGGATCGTCCGGATGCGCTGACCGGCCTGCGGCGCGTCATGCTTCGAGCGCATCGCGGCGCCAATTTCGCGCTGGCATTCGCCATCCACCGTACCGATCCGGACGCAGCGGTAATTCACGCCGCAGCTTTGCTGCACGAGTTCGCCGAGATGCTGCTCTGGTGCCACGCGCCGACACTGGCGCTGCGCCTTCAGGCCATGCAGGCGGCTGACCCCGAGATGCGCTCCAGTGCCGCCCAGCTGAGTGTTCTGCACATCGAGCTGGCCGAACTGCAGCGCGCCCTCGCGGAAGAGTGGCGTTTGCCTGAGCTGCTTCTCAATTCGACTTCCGGACTGCAATCGGCCGGCCAGACGAGCGCACGCATCGTCGCTCTTGCCGCCCGTCTGGCGCGTCATACGGCACGCGACTGGGACAATCCGGCGATTCCTGATGACGTGAGCGAAATCGCCACCTTGCTCAATCTGTCGTCCGAAGCCACGCTCCATCTGCTGACGGAAATCTAGGCGCACTCGCGTTGCAGCCTTTGCCCTCGGGCAAACTCCGGGTTTGGCCGGCGCTGCATCAACGCAGGGGCGGCTTTCGATTTGCCGGAGACAGACCATGCAATTCACGCCTTGGGACAACCCGATGGGTACCGACGGCTTCGAGTTCGTCGAGTACGCCGCGCCCGATCCGGAGGCGCTAGGGCGCCTGTTCGAGACGATGGGCTTTGCCCCCGTCGCCCGGCATCGAACAAAGAACGTGACCTTGTACGCCCAAGGTGAGATCAATTTCATCATCAATGCCGAGCCGAACTCGTTTGCGCAGCGATTCGCACGCCAGCATGGGCCGAGCGTGTGCGCGATGGCGTTTCGGGTCCAGGATGCGGGCAAGGCCTACACGCGCGCCCTCGAGCTCGGCGCCTGGGGCTTTGACAATCACACCGGGCCGATGGAGCTGAACATCCCGGCGATCAAGGGCATCGGCGACAGCCTCATCTACTTTGTCGACCGCTGGCGGGGCAAGGGCGGCGCGGAGGCCGGCGCGGTGGGGAACATCAGTATCTACGACGTCGACTTCGTTCCGACCGGCGTTGCGCCGAAGGCCGCCACGAAGGTGGGCCTGACGTACATCGACCACCTGACCCACAACGTGCACCGCGGTCGCATGAAGGAGTGGGCCGACTTCTACGAGAGGCTGTTCAGCTTTCGCGAGATCCGCTATTTCGACATCGAAGGCAAGCTCACCGGCTTGAAGAGCAAGGCGATGACAAGCCCGTGCGGGAAAATCAGGATCCCGATCAACGAAAGCTCCGACGACAAGAGCCAGATTGCAGAGTACCTCGACCTCTACCACGGCGAAGGTATCCAGCATATTGCCCTCGGCACCGACGACATCTATGCGGCGGTCGAAACCATGCGCGAGAACGGCGTCGCCTTCCAGGACACCATCGACACCTATTACGACCTGGTCGAGAGGCGCCTTCCCGGGCACGGCGAAAGCCTCGCCGAACTGAAGCGCTTGCGCATCCTGCTCGACGGGTCGACCGCGCAGGACGCAACGGCGGCGCCCGGTGCCGAGGTCAGCCCGGAGCTACTGCTCCAGATTTTCACGCAGACGGTGATTGGCCCGATCTTCTTCGAGATCATCCAGCGCAAGGGCGACCAGGGGTTCGGTGAAGGCAACTTCCGGGCGCTCTTCGAAAGCATCGAGCTCGATCAGGTGCGCCGCGGCGTTCTCACCGACACGACGCTCGGCTGAGCATCATTTTGCGTCGATCAGGCGAAGCACCTCATCGAACGGGGCCGGGTGAAAGGCCATGGCCACGTGCGGAGTCGCGGGCAGGTGCCGGTTATCGGCGCCTGGCAGCGTTGCGCTTGCGGTCGGAAAGACGATGTTGTCGCAATGACTCCAGAAACAGGTGAAACGGGCATACGAGGCCGATGACTCGGCACGGGCCAAGGCTCGCAGCCACGGGCTGTCGAGGCGCATCTCGAGGCCATTGGTCGTACGCCCGTAGCGCGCCATCCAGGTGCCTCGATGTGGCGTGCCGATAGTCACGACGTGGTGGAATCTTTCGGCGCTGCCTCGGTGCGCCAGCCACGCTCGGATGGCCAGCCCGCCCATGCTGTGCGCTACGAGTACCGGTGGCAGACCGGTCGCCAGCTCGACGTTGTTGACGGCAGCGTCGATGTCAGCGACGTAGCGATCCATCGAACCAAACACTGGTTCGAGCGTGACTGCAACGAACGGGATATTGCGAGAGCGGTACCGTCGCATCCACGGATTCCACAAGCCGCGATTGCAAACGAAGCCGTGTACGAGAACCACGCCGCGTCGGCCCCGCAAGCCAGGAGCGATAAGGTCGGGCACCGCATTCGAACGAAAGGGCTGCCGCCACAGAAATACCCGGGGAGCGAGCAATACCTCGTCTCGCCAAGAGGAAATCAGCTGACGCATGCTCGGTCGATTCCTCGCATCTTCAGCGTAGGACCTGTCAAGCAACCAGAACTCGAGACCGAGAATCGCCGCGTAACCTGCGGCGACGGCGATCGCGCCCCAAAGCGCCCAGAGAGGATGTCCGGAGTAAACGGCGTGCGCAGACCATATAGAAATGGCCGCGATCAGCCCAAAAGCCATCAGACGTTGAAGGCGGGCCAGCATGGCGGCGAGGGGCGGAAAACCCGGAATATCAAATCGAATATGCCAAATAAAAAGGCCTCCGTCTTACGACGGAGGCCTTCGGAAATAATAGCCTGA
>JBDTNU010000164.1:0-7504 GCA_039933535.1 Caldimonas sp.
CGGCCGCGCTGGCCGGCCTGCTTGACACCTCGCGCTATGATGGTCAGGCCAATTCCCGAAGCGCAGCGCTCATGCCGTTTCAACTCAAGCGAGTAGAGTCGAGGCGGCTTTACCAGCAGATCGCCGACCAGATTCGCGAGCTCATCCAGCTCGGCGGCTTCAAGACCGGCACGCGCTTGCCGCCGGAGCGCGACCTGGCACAGCAACTCGGCGTCTCGCGGCCCTCGCTGCGCGAGGCCCTGATCGCCCTCGATGTCGAAGGCACCGTCGAGATCCGAAGCGGCTCGGGCGTCTACGTCTGCATCGCGCCCGATCGGCCAGCCAAGGCGACCGCCGCGCTCGGCGACAGCCCGACAGAGCTGATGCAGGCGCGCTCGGCCATCGAAGGCGCGGTCGTCGTGCTGGCATGCGCGCGCACCGATGAGGAGTCCTTGTCACGCCTGCGCGCCATCGTCGCCGGCATGCGCACCGAGGTCGCAGGCCGGCGCACGCCGCTCGAGCACGACCGCGAGTTCCACCTCACGATTGCCGAGATGAGCGGCAACTCGGTGATGGTCCGCCTCATCGGCGAGCTCTTCGACGGGAGGCACAGCCCGATCTCCGAGAAGCTCAGTTCCCGCTATGAGAACACGCGCACGTGGAACCTCGCCCTCAAGGAGCACGAAGCGATCCTGAGTGCCCTGGAGGCGCGCGACCCGCTCGCCGCGCAGGCAGCGATCCGCTCGCACCTCAAGGCTTCGGAGGACCGCTGGGTCGACGGCTAGGTCCGAGGTCGCGTATGTAAGCGCTGTCGCGAATAGGCTTGACCCGCGAGCCGCATGTGACGAAAGTGCACACCGGCGCGAAGGAGGCGCCTGCCAATGAAACAACAAGTCGCACGGTTTTCACCACACCAGAACGCGAAGGTCGCGGGCGTCCTCATGGCCGTCACCTCGCTCATCTTCATCATCCCGTTCTTCCTGCTCGCTTCGATGTTCGGCATGGGCCAGTCGGGCATGCCGATCTGGGCGATCATCATCCTGCCGCTCATCTATCTGATCATGGGATATATCGGCGTCGTGATCGGCTGTGCCATCTACAACGTGATCGTTCCATTCACCGGCGGCATCGAGTACGAATCGACCGCGAACAGTCCGGCTTAGCGGCCCGCGTCGGGCGAATCGGGGCAACACGATGCAATTGATCGGCATGCTCGATTCGCCCTACGTGCGGCGGGTCGCGATCTCTCTGGACCTGCTGGGATTGCCGTTCGAGCATCGGTCGATCTCGGTCTTTCGCCAGTTCGGCGAGTTCGCGGCGATCAATCCGGTGGTCAAGGCGCCGACGCTCGTCTGCGACGACGGCCAAGTGTTGATGGATTCGACGCTGATCATCGAATACGCGCAGATGCTGGCGGCACCGAGGCGCAGCCTCGTGCCGTCCGGCCGCGCGGGAGCGCAGCACGACTTGCGGCTGATCGGGCTGGCGCTCGCGGCCTGCGAAAAGGCGGTCCAGATCGTCTACGAGAGGACGCTGCGTCCGGTCGAGAAGCAGCACGCGCCGTGGACAGATCGCGTCCGGGGCCAGCTTGGCGCCGCCTTCGTCCTGCTTGAAGGCGAGCTCGCGAAGGCGCCGTGCGCCGCGACCAGCGATTCGATCACTCAGGCCGGCATCACCGTGGCCGTGGCCTGGGAGTTCGTGCGGTCCGCGTTGCCGCAGTTCGCCGTGGCGGAGAAATTCCCGGCGATTTCAGCGCACAGCTCAGCGTCCGAAGCCTTGCCGGAGTTCCTGGCCCGACCGTCGAATTGACAGGCCCGGGCCGGCGCGCGGCGGCCGGCTGCGAGGTGCCGATGACGCGCATTTCTCCTCGGCCAGCGCCAAGGGTGACGAGGCACCCCGACGATAGAATCAGGCCATGACTCGGGCAGCGCTCGAGGGCGGCCGAAGCCGCGCCAGCCGCCGATACGAAACCGACATGCCGACGCCGTCCGAGCCCCACGCGATCCCCCACGCCGCCCCACCCGCGTCGCGGCATGCTTTCGATTGCGAGGTTCTCGTCGTCGGTGGCGGACCGGCAGGTTCGACGATCGCCGCGCTGCTCGCCGAGCGCGGCCGCGACGTGATGCTGCTCGAGAAGGCCCACCACCCGCGCTTTCACATCGGCGAATCGCTGCTGCCTGCCAACGCCGAGCTGTTCGACCGGCTCGGCGTTCGCGCCGAGGTCGAGCGCTTCGGCATGGCCAAGTTCGGCGTCGAGTTCGTCTCGCCGGACCACGACCATCGGGCGATGATCGAGTTCGCCGAGGCGTGGGACAAGTCGATGCCCTATGCGTGGCAGGTGCGTCGCTCCGAGCTCGACGAGCTGTTGTTCCGCAATGCCGCGAAGAAGGGCGCCCGGGCCCTGGAGGGTTGTCGAGTCCGCAAGATCGAGTTCGACGCCGAAGGCGCAACCGTCGATGCCGAACTCGACGACGGTGCCAGGAAGACCTGGCGCACGCGCTTTCTCGTCGACGCGTCCGGCCGCGACACGATGCTGGCCAACCAGTTCCGCTGCAAGGAAAAGAATCCCAAGCACAACAGCTCGGCGCTCTACGCCCATTTCACGGGTGCAACGCGCCTGCCGGGCAAGCTCGAGGGCAACATCACGATCTTCTGGTTCGACCACGGCTGGTTCTGGCTGATTCCGCTGGCCGACGGCGTGACCAGCATCGGTGCCGTGTGCTGGCCTTACTACCTGAAGTCGCGGAGCGGCAAGCCCTTGCCCGATTTCTTTCGCGACACGATCGCCCTGTGCCCCGCGCTTGGCGAACGGCTGGCCGGCGCCGAGCTCGTCTCCGAAGTCCATGCGACTGGCAACTACTCGTACAGCAGCACGATCTCGAGCGGCGAGCGCTACCTGCTGCTCGGTGACGCCTACGCCTTCATCGACCCCGTGTTCTCGTCGGGCGTTTTCCTCGCCATGCAGAGCGGCTTCGACGGCGCCGACGTCGTCGAGACCACGCTCGACCGGCCACGCCGTGCAGCGGCGGCGCGGCGTCGCTTCGACCGCGTCATGCGGCGCGGCCCGCGCGAGTTCTCCTGGTTCATCTTTCGCGTCTCGAGCCCGACCATGCGCGAGTTCTTCATGACGCCGCAAAACCCGTTTCGCGTGAAGGAAGCGCTGATCTCGCTGCTGGCCGGAGACATCTTCGGCAAGACGCCGATCTGGCCCTCGATCCTTGCCCTGAAGTTCCTGTACTTTCTCGTATCGCTCGGCAACTTCAGCCGGAGCTGGGCGTTCTGGAAGCGCAGGCGCCTGAACATTCGTGACGCCGAGGTGCCGGCGTCGTGACGCCCGTTCCGAGGCGCCGGGTCGCTGGTCCGGCGGCTGTCGGCTGGCTTGCGGCGCTGGCCATTGCCGTCGCGGCCCATGCCGATGAATTGCCGTTGCCCGGGCCGGTGGTCGACGGACCGGTGGCGAAGGCGGGCGATCCCGCAGCGTCCGCCACTGGCGTCAGCGAGCCGCTCTGGGAGCTCGGGCTCGGCGTCGCCGCGGTGCGGTTCCCCGACTACCGCGGCTCCGACCAGTCGAGCACCTACGCACTGCCGCTCCCCTTCGTCGCCTATCGCGGCAAGTTCCTGCGCGCCGACCGCGATGGCGCGCGCGCCATCATCTTCGCCGGGCATCGGATCGTCGTCGACGTGAGCCTGTCGGCGTCGGTGCCGACGCGCAGCACGGGCAGCGACGCGCGCCAGGGCATGCCCGACCTGCCGGGCACGTTCGAGATCGGCCCGAACCTCAACGTCGAGCTCTGGCAGTCGGCCGACCGCCAGTTCAAGCTCGACCTGCGCCTGCCCGTGCGCGAGGCGATCACCGTGCAGCGCTCGCCCCGGGCGATCGGCCTGACGTTTTCGCCGAACCTGAACCTCGACGTGCGAAATTTCGCCGGGCACTGGAACCTCGGGTTCCTGGCCGGCCCGCTGTTTGCCGATCGCCGCTATCACGAGCATTTCTATGGAGTCGCATCGGAGTTCGTCACTGCATCGCGCCCGGCCTACAGCGCCCCGGGCGGCTACGCCGGCTGGCGTGCCGTCACGGCGTTTTCGCGACGCCTGGGCGGCGCCTGGGTGGGCGGCTTCATACGCTACGACGGCATGCAGGGCGCGGCTTTCGAAGCAAGCCCGCTGGTGCGGCGCGAAAATTCGTTCACAGCGGGGGTGGGCATTTCGTGGATCTTCGCGGTGTCGGGTCAGCGCGTGGTGACGGACGATTGACGACCTCGGCCCGGCCCCCGGCGCCCGGCTTGCGTCATCGTCTGCTGTTCGCTCTGCTGATCGGACAGCTCGGGCTGATGTCGCTCTGCTGGAGCCTCGCCGCGCCCCTGTGCTCGCTGCTCCTGCCGCGGCGTACCGGTGCGCGCGTCGGCCGCTCCACGATCTCGCTCATCTACCGCACCGCCTGGAAGACCGCCGAGCGCTTGGGCATGATGCGGATCGACTCGAGCGCGCTCGATGCGCTGCGCGACGAGCCGGGCGGCCTGATCGTCGCGGCCAATCATCCGACCATGCTCGATGCCCTGGTCGTGGTGGCGCGACTGCCGCGAGGCGCCTGCATCATGAAGGCGGAGCTGCTGCGCAACGTCTTTCTCGGCGCCGGCGCACGCCTGGCCCGCTACATCCGCAACGACTCCGGGCGCGGCATGGTGCGCGATGCCGTCGATTGCCTGAAAGAGGGGGGCCAGCTCGTGCTCTTTCCGGAAGGCACGCGAACCGTCAGGCGGCCGATCAATGACTTCAAGGCCGGCATCACCCTGATTGCCCATCTTGCCAAGGTTCCGATCCAGACCGTGATCATCAAGAGCGAGTCGCCGTACCTGACCAAGGGCTGGCCGCTGCTGCGGCCGCCGCCGGGGCCGGTGGTCATCCACGTGCGCCTGGGCGAGCGATTCGCCCACGAGCCGGACCATCGGGCGCTGCTGCGTCGGTTGGAGGGGTACTTCACGCGCGAGCTCGGCGGATGACTTCTTCGCGAACCCACCTCGTCATCATCCCCAGCTACAACACCGGGGAGACGGTGTACGCCACGGTGCGCGCGGCGCGCGCCGCGTGGTCACCGGTCTGGGTCGTCGTCGACGGCAGCGACGACGGCACTGCAGAGGGCTTGCGCCGGCTCGCGGCCGACGATGCGCAGCTGCGTGTCGAGGTCCTCCCTGCCAACGCCGGCAAGGGCGCCGCCGTGCTGCACGCCTTGCAGGGCGCCCGCGCGGCAGGCTTCACGCATGCGCTCACGATGGACTCCGACGGCCAGCATCCGGCCGACCTGATCCCGGAGTTCATGCGCGACTCGATGGCCCGGCCCGACGCGATGGTGCTCGGCCGGCCGGTCTTCGATGCGTCGGCGCCGCTGCTGCGGGTGCGTGGCCGGCGCATCTCGAACTGGTGGACCAACCTCGAGACCCTGGGTGCCGGCATCGACGACTCGCTCTACGGCTTTCGCGTCTACCCGATCGCGCCGCTCATCGACGTGATGCAAGGCCAGCGCTGGATGCGTCGCTTCGACTTCGACACCGAAGCGGTCGTGCGCCTGGCCTGGCGCGGCGTCTCGCCGGTCAACGTCGCCGCGCCCGTGAAGTACCTGCGCCCGGAAGAAGGTGGCGTGTCGCACTTTCGGTACGGCCGTGACAATGTCCTGCTGACCTGGATGCATCTGCGCCTGATGCTCGGCTTCGTGCTGCGCCTGCCATCGCTGCTGGCGCGCCGGCTCGCACGCCGACCGCCTTTCGGGGACCGAATGGCGTAGCCGAGGCTAGTCCGTTAGGGCCTTGTGGCGAAGCGCGGATACAGCGAAACTTTCGTTGCGAGGGCGTGGTGCCCGCAACTCAAAGGAATAGACGATGTCCTCGAAATCAGTTCTCCTGACGGCGATTGCCGTGGTGGCGACGTTCTGCTGGCAATCGGCCCTGGCTCAGGCCTCGGCGCCGGTGACGCGCGCGGACGTGAAGGCAGAAACGCGTGCCGCCGAGAAGGCAGGCAAGCTCACGCCCGCCGGGCAAGGTGGTGCGCCAGCGGCTGCGCCCCTCTCGGGTCCTACCAAGACGCGCGCGCAGCGCAAGGCAGAGACGCGCGAAGCACGCAAGGCCGGAACGCTCGCCCCCGCCGGTTCCACGCAGAAGGCCGACGACGCCGACCGCGCGAAGCCGACGACCCGAAGCCGCGTCGACCGCAAGTCCGAGACGCGCGCCGCTGCAAAGGCGGGCGACCTGACTCCTGCCGGCGAGGGCCCGGCCGCACCGAAGAAGTAAGCGTGGAAGTCCGGCTGCGGCGCGAGCGCGCTGGCGGCACCCGGGCCTTCAGATCATCGCGCCGTTGATCGAGACGACCTGGCCGCTGATGTAGCCGGCCTCGTCAGACGCGAGAAAGGCGACCAGCGCCGCCACCTCGGCGGCGTTGCCGGCGCGCTTCATCGGCACGATCTTCTCGATCGCCGCCTGGTCGAAGGAAGCCGCCATGCCGGCGTCGATGAGACCGGGCGCGACTGCGTTGACGGTGATGCCGCGGCTGGCGAGCTCGAGGGCGAGCGCCTTGGTTGCGCTGTTGATCGCGCCCTTGGCCGCGGCGTAGTTGACCTGGCCGCGGTTGCCGGCGATCGCCGCCACCGAAGAAAGATTGACGATGCGGCCCCAGCGGGTGCGGATCATCGGCATGACCAGTGGCTGCGTGACGTTGAAAAAGCCATTCAGCGACACGTCGATGACGCGGCTCCACTGCGCTTGCCTCAGCGCCGGGAACGCCGCGTCGTCGTGGACTCCGGCGTTGTTGACGACGATCTGGATCGCACCCGCAGCCGCGACGAGCCGCTCGCAGGCCGACTGCGCCGCGGCCCGGTCGGTGACGTCGAAGGCGATGGCCTCGGCACTGCCTCCCTCGGCCACGATGGCGGCCACGATCGACTGTGCGGCCTCGAGGCGGGTGTTGGCGTGGACGATCACGTGCGCACCGTCGCGCGCCAGGCGTTCGGCGATCGCACGGCCGATGCCGCCGCTGGCTCCGGTCACGAGGGCGCGTCGTTGCATCGAGGGTTCAGTGTTCATGTGTCGTGGTCGATCGTGTCGAGGATGACGGCCAGCCGGCCGGTCGCGAGCTCGCGGCCGTCGTGGCTGACGCTGAAGGAATACAGAAGCCGCGTTGCATCGCCAGCCTGACGTTCGGCGACGACGCGCAGCTCGTCGACCGCCGCCGCCGGCAGGTCATCGAGACGCCAGGCGGCGAGCCGAACGTCGCGCGCACTCGCCAGGTAGCCGGGCAAGGCGGTGGTGCCGGTCGCCTGTGCCATCAACCCGCCGTGCAGGGCGGCGGCCTGCGCCCCGTACTCGATCGCCGCGCTGGCCATCAGGCCGGACCGAGTGCGCAAGGGGTGCGCGGGGTCGCGATGATTGACGGCGAGGCATTCGATGCGCATCTCGTCCCACGCGACCATCCGGTCGAGCAGGCACATCGCGCCGCGGTGCGGGATCATCGCTTCGAGGCCGGCGTGGCCGAGCACGTC
>JBDTNU010000165.1:0-7491 GCA_039933535.1 Caldimonas sp.
CGAAACACCTCGTCCTCGAACTTCGCGTGGTACTCGCGGACGACCGAGATCTGCAACTCCTCGCGCGAGCCGAAGTGGGCGAACACGCCCGACTTGCTCATGCCCGTGACTTCGGCGAGCGCGCCGATCGACAGGCCTTCGAGGCCGATATGCGAAGCGAGCGCGAGCGCGGCGTCGACGATCGCGGCGCGCGTCTGCCGGCCCTTCATCAGGGCCTTGGGCGCCGTGCCAGCTTCGGCAGGCGGTGCGGCGTCGGTGTCGGAGACGAGAGAATCCAAGGCAGGCGCGATCCGGAGAGTGATCGTTCAAAAACGAACGATCGTGCTATTTTGCAGAAAAAATGCGCCTGCGTGTCACCGCATCGAGGAGATTTGTTCTTGCGTCATCAATTTTTCGTCACAGGATGTGGCCGTTGAAGGTCGCGGTCATCGGCCTGGGTGCCGTGGGCGGGCTGATCGCAGCACGCATGGCCAATGCCGGCCACGCGGTGTCTGCGCTGGCGCGTGGCGAGACGCTGGCGCGCGTTCGCGAGCGCGGGTTGATCGTCGAATCGGCCGGCGAACGGACGGTCGCCCGCTTCGCGGTCAGCGACAACGCCGAGACCTTCGGCACCCAGGAGCTCGTCGTGATCGCGCTCAAGGCGCCCGCGCTCGCCGCGGTGGCGCCGCAGATCGCGTCGCTGCTCGATGCCGCGACGATCGTGCTGCCGGCAATGAATGGTGTGCCCTGGTGGTTCATGCCAGCGGCCCGGCCCGAGCAAGCGCCGCTGGAGAGCGTCGACCCCGGCGGCCGGCTGCTCGCGCTGTTGCCGATGAAGCGCGTGCTCGGCTGCGTCGTCCATCTCGCGTCGTCGTGCCCCGAGCCCGGTGTCGTGCGGCATGGCTTCGGCGAGCGGCTGATCGTCGGCGAGCCGGCAGGCGGCGATTCGCGGCGTGTCGAGGCGGTGTGCGCCGCGCTCGCCAGCGCCGGCTTTGAGGCCGAGGCCAGCGCGGATGTGCGCCGTGAGCTCTGGTACAAGCTCTGGGGCAACATGACCATGAACCCGGTCTCGGCACTGACCGGCGCCGAAAGCAGCGCCATCCTCGACGACCCGCTGGTCCACGCCTTCATGATGCGAACCATGGCCGAGGCCGCCCTCATCGGCGAGCGCATCGGCTGCCCGATCGCGCAATCGGGCGAAGAGCGAATGGGCCTGGCGCGCAAGCTGGGCAGCTTCAAGACCTCGATGCTGCAGGACACGCTCGCCGGCCGGCCGATCGAACTCGACGCGCTCGTCACCGCAGTCCACGAGATCGGCGCACGGGTCGGTGTCGCGACACCGAGCATCGACGCCCTGCTCGGCCTGACGCGCCTGATGGCGCAGCAGCGCGGCCTCTATCCTGGCCGTCCGGCGTAGCGCCGGCGCATCGCGAGCGGCCGCCAGGCGGCGTGTGTCTTGAGCCGACCACGGTTCATGCATTACGCTTCGAGGGTTATGGAAGTCCTGCAGCTCGACATGTCCGGCCGCCCGCAGGCCTGGATCTCGGCCAAGGAAGCGGCCGTGCTCTACGCCAGCGATGGCGTGGCGTGGACGCTCGGTGACACCTTTCATGTGCTGCGTGGCGGTGTGCAGCGGCGTACCGGCCTGCAGTCGCGGATCGAAGTGCATCCGATCATCGCCGTGCGTGGCGCCGTGCCGAGTCGTGCCTGGCGGCGCACCCCCGCGCTCAGCAACCCCAAGCTGTTCGCGCGCGACCGGCAGGTCTGCGCTTATTGCGTCGGTCAGTTCCACCTCGACGACCTGACGCGCGAGCACATCGTGCCGACCTCGCGCGGCGGCAACGACAGCTGGATGAACTGCATCACCGCCTGCCGCGCCTGCAACGGCCACAAGGGCAATCGCCTGCCCGAGGAAGCGCGCATGTCGCTGCACTACCTGCCCTACGTGCCGAGCCTGCACGAGGACATGATCCTGCGCGGCCGGCGCATCCTCGCCGACCAGATGGAGTTCCTGCTCGCCAGCGTCCCGCGCAACAGCCGCCTGCACGGCTGATCGTCGAGCCCCCCGACCGGCGGCGCGTTCGCGGGTCGACATGCAACGGATTCACAGTTCTTTGCGTGGACTTTGCTACAGGCGGGAACACCTGGACGGGCCTTGTGGTCAACTGGGCTGCCTCCACATTCGTGCGGATGAACCCCCGGAGAAGACCATGAAACTCGTCCTGTCCAGCCTGACCCTGGTCGCTCTGGCCGCCTGCACGACCGCCAGCCCCGACATCATCCGGCCGTACGAAGCGCAGCGCATGTCGCAGGTCTACGACGCGACCGTGCTGTCGGTGCGGCCGGTCACGATCGACGGCAGCCAGAGCGGCATCGGCGGCACGGCAGGCGCGGTCGCGGGCGGCGTCGCCGGCTCGACCATCGGCGGCCATCGCGATTCGATCGTCGGCACGGTCATCGGTGCGGTCGTCGGCGGCGTCGTCGGCAATGCCGTCGAGCGCGGCGCGACGCGCCAGGACGCGGTCGAGATCCTGGTCCAGCTGCGCAACGGCGAACGGCGCTCGGTCGTCCAGGCCAATGGCAATGAAGGCTGGGCAGTCGGCGAGCCCGTCGTTCTCGTCACCACCGCCGGTCGCACCCGCGTGTCGCGCGCGCCGCAGGCGTATCAGGCGCCAGCGCCCTATCCCGCCCAGCAGCCGGTGCCCGTCTACCCGCCGTCCGGTCCAGTACCGCCGCGCAGCTAGCTCTTCAGCGCCAGGCCGAGCGTCGCGACGAGAACTCGCCGCAGCTTCGGCCAGGCCGGTCCGCCGGCCTCGACATAGCGCTGGTTCACCTCGAGCTCGATGCCGACATAACGATCGGCAGGATGCTGTCGCCTGAGCGCCTGCGCGACACCGTCGCTCTTGCCGAGATACGGATAGTTGCGGCGCAGACGCAGGGTCGGGTCCGCTTCCCTCAAGGCCGCGATCCACGCGTTGCAGAACGCGACCTCGCCCGGCCGCCCCGGGTCGTAGAGCAGACCGATGTCGGCGGTTCTCACGTGGCCGTGGAGCTCGGGCGTGAAGCTGTGCGAGGCGATGTGGATCATGCGGTCGCCTGTCTTCATGAGATCGGCGACGGCGGCGTCGACCCGCTTGCGATGCGGGTGGTAGTACACGTCGAGGATCGCGCGCCGCTCGGCCAGGCTCAGGTGCTGCGTCGCCTCCGAATGCAGCGACGGCGTACCGACCGAGCGGTTCAGGTCGACGAGCAGGCGCGACGTCTCTTCGAAGTAGAGAGGCGCCGAAAAGCGCTTGGCCATCTCGCGTGCCAGCAGCAGCGCGCCAGGGTCCCAGCCGCGATGCGTCGGCAGCAGATGCTGGTGGCCGATGAACAGCGGCTCGTATTTCGTGGGCACGACGTTGCCGGCGTGCTCGCAGGTGATGAAGAGGCGGTCGCGCATGGGCGGGCAGCATAGCCGCAGAGCGGGCGCTGTCGAGGGTCAGAGCACGCTGCGCTTGAGATCCGGAAACACCTTGCCGATCTTGCCGAGCAGGTAGTCGCCGTAAGTGCCCTCGAAGGCGTGCACGCTCGCGCCATCCCAGCGCGTTGCGTGGTCGTCGACGGCGCTGCGAATCGGCTCGATGCGCGAATCGACGTCGGGGTCGAAGAAGAGCGGAAACGAGAGGCGATCGCGGCCGCTGGTGTTGAGGCGAACCCGGTGCGGCGTGCTTCGGTAGAGGCCGCCGGTCATGCGGTCGAGCATGTCGCCGATGTTGCAGACAAAGGACTGCGGCAGCGGCGGCGCCTCGATCCAGCCCTGCGTCGAATGCACTTGCAGACCACCGACGGAATCCTGGCGCAGCAGCGTGAGGAGGCCATAGTCGGTGTGCTCGCCGACGCCGTGGCGAACATCGAGCCCTTCCGGAATCGCCCGGCTCGGGTACTGGAAGATGCGAAACAGGATCAGCGGATCAGCGGTGTATCGGCTCGCGAAGTAGTCGGCCGGCAGCCCGAGCGAGCGGGCGATGCCTTGCATGACGCGATGGCCGAGCGCCGTCACTTCCGCGATCCACGTCAGGATCGTCTGCCGGAATTCAGGCAGCACGTCGTCGCCCGGCAAGAGGTTCCGGCCATGCAGCGGCACGCCGGCAAGCACGCGGGGATGCTGTTCGCCGAGCTCCGTGCCGAGATAGAGGCCTTCCTTCCAGTCGGGTCGTCCCGAGGTCAGCTCGCCACCGAGCGGAAACCAGCCGCGCCATGCGCGACCGCCGAACGACATGGCGTACCGCGCCTTGGTCGCCTCGGGCAGCGCGAAGAATCGATGGCTCAGCGCTTCGAGACGCAGCCCGAGCGCCTCGTCGATGCCATGCCCGATCACGTAGAAGAAGCCGTGCGCGCGGCACGCTTCGCCGATGCCTTGCGCGACCTCGTCGGGCGTGGCACGCAGATCGATCAGGGGCAGATGGTCCATCGTCAGCGCGGATCGTAGATCGCTCCTATGCTGCGCGCTTCGTCATCCGAACGCCCGCCATGATCGACCTGCACTACTGGACCACGCCGAACGGCCACAAGATCACGATCTACCTCGAGGAAGCCGGACTTCCGTACCGCGTCATCCCGGTCAACATCGGCAAGGGCGAGCAGTTCGCGCCGGACTTCCTGAAGGTCGCGCCCAACAACCGCATCCCGGCGATCGTCGATCACGCGCCGGCCGATGGCGGCGCGCCGATCCCGGTGTTCGAGTCGGGCGCGATCCTGCTCTATCTCGCCGACAAGACGCACGCGCTGATTCCGCAGGACCTGCGCGGCCGCACCGAAGCGCTCGAGTGGCTGTTCTGGCAGATGGCCGGGCTCGGGCCGATGGCGGGACAGAACGGACACTTCAATCACGCGGCGCCCGAGAAGATTCCGTACGCGATCGATCGCTACGAGCGCGAGACCGCGCGCTTGTTCGCGGTGCTCGACAAGCGTCTCGCCGATCGCGACTTCGTTGCCGGCGCGGGCCGTGGCGAATACTCGATCGCCGACATCGCCAGCTATCCCTGGACCGTCAACTACACGCGCCTGAAGCAGAACATCGAGGACTTCCCGAACCTGAAGCGCTGGCAGGAGGCGATCAAGGCGCGCCCTGCCACGCAGCGCGCCTATGCGCTGGTGCAGCAGATCAATCCGCCCCAGGCCGAGACGCCGATGACCGACGAGCAGCGGCGTCTCCTCTACGGCCAGAGCGCCGCGACGATTCGCCGCTAGATCTTCGCCAGCGCCTGCGCCAGGTCCGCGCGCAGGTCTTCCACGTCCTCGATGCCGACCGACAGGCGCACCAGCGCGTCGCCGATGCCGAGCGTGGCGCGCGTCTCGGCCGGGATGGTGGCGTGGGTCATGATCGCCGGGTGCTCGATCAGGCTCTCGACGCCGCCGAGGCTTTCGGCCAGCGCGAAGATGCGCACCGCTTCGAGAAACCGCCGCGCGCCGGCGAGGTCGGTGGCGAGGTCGAGCGAGATCATGCCGCCGAAGCCGTGCATCTGCCGCGTCGCCAGCGCGTGCTGCGGATGCGAGGCGAGGCCGGGGTAGTGCACGCGCGCGACGCGCGGCTGCTGCTCGAGCCAGCGCGCGAGCTCGAGCGCGCTCGCGCAATGCCGCTCCATGCGCAAGGCCAGCGTCTTGACGCCGCGCAGCACGAGGAAGCTGTCGAACGGGCCGGCTATCGCGCCCACCGCGTTCTGCAGGAAGCCGAGCCGCTCGCGCACGGGCGCAAGGCGCTCGTCGCGGCCGACCACGGCGATGCCGCCGATCACATCCGAGTGCCCGTTCAGGTACTTGGTGGTCGAGTGGACGACGATGTCGAAGCCGAGCTCGAGCGGGCGCTGCACCCACGGGCTGGCGAAGGTGTTGTCGGCCGCGCAGAGGATGCCGCGCTCGCGGCAGATCGCGGCGATGGCGCGCAGGTCGGCCAGGCGCAGCAGCGGATTGGTCGGTGTCTCGACCCAGACGAGTTTCGTCTCGGGCGTCAGCGCGGCGAGCAGGCGCGACGGGTTGGTGAGGTCGGCGAAGCTGAAGCGGTGGCCGGCGCTCTGCTTTCGAACCCGCTCGAACAGCCGGAACGTGCCGCCGTACACGTCGTCGCCCGAGACGATGTGCGAGCCGGCATCGAGCAGCTCGAGCACGGTCGCGATCGCCGCCAGGCCGGACGCGAACGCGAATGCCTGCGCCCCGCCTTCGAGGTCGGCGACGCAGCGTTCGAGCGCGAAGCGGGTCGGGTTGTGCGAGCGACCGTAGTCGAAGCCCTTGTGCACGCCCGGACCCTGCTGCACGAAGGTCGAGGTCGCGTAGATGGGCGGCATGATCGCGCCCGTCGTCGGGTCGGGCGACTGGCCGGCATGGATGGCGCGGGTGGCGAAGGCGTGCTCGCCTCCTTCGTTCTTCGATCCGGTGTCGTTCACTTCACGCTTCTCCGCAAATGGTTCAAGAGGTCGACGCGCGTGATCAGGCCATGAAAGCCCGACGCGTCGGCAACGATGGCGACCAGGCCACGGTCGAGCACTGCTTCGACTTCGGCAAGGCTTGCCGCGGGCGAGAGCGTCTGCGGTGCATCGGTCATCGCGCTGTCGACGCGGCCGCCGAAGCCGTCGGCGTCGCCGTGCACGTTCGCGAGCACGTCGGACTCGTCGACCAGGCCGACCAGCCTGCCGCCGTCGAGCACCGGCAGCTGCGAGACATCGGCCAGGCGCATGCGGTGATAGGCCGTGAGCAGCGTGTCGTCGGGGGCGACGCTGATCACGCCGCCGTCTTCGGCGCGCCGCGACACCAGGTCGCGCAGGTCGCCGAAGCGGTGCCGCGCGAGCAGGCCCTGGTCCATCATCCACTGGTCGTTGTAGACCTTGGAGAGATAGCGCGTGCCGGTGTCGCAGACGAAGCTGACGACGCGCTCGGGCCGCGTGCGCGAACGGCAATAGCGCAAGGCCGCGGCGAGCAGCGTGCCGGTCGACGAGCCGCCGAGGATGCCCTCGGCGCGCAGCAGCTCGCGCGCCATGCCGAAGCTTTCGGTGTCGCTGATCGAGTACGCCTCGCGCACGCCCGACAGGTCGGCAACCCCGGGGATGAAATCCTCGCCGATGCCTTCGACCGCCCACGAGCCGGCCGTGCCGACGACGCCGCTGCGCGTGTATTCGGCGACGATCGAGCCGGCGGGATCGGCCAGCACGAAGCCGAGCCTGGGCTGCACGCCGCGGAAGTAGCGCGTCAGCCCGGCGATCGTGCCGCCCGAGCCGACGCCGACGACGATCGCGTCGAGGTCGTGCCCGGTCTGCGACCAGATCTCGGGACCCGTCGTGCACTCGTGGGCGAGCGGGTTGGCCGGGTTGTTGAACTGGTCGGCGAAGAACGCGCCGGGAATGTCGCCGGCGAGCCGTGCCGCCAGGTCCTGGTAGTAGGCGGGATGGCCCTTGCCGACGTCGGATCGCGTGATGTGCACCTCCGCGCCGAGCGCCTTGAGGTGCAGCACCTTCTCGGTCGACATCTTGTCGGGCACGA